>CAMAGG010000106.1 GCA_945833805.1 uncultured Clostridia bacterium
TAATATATAATTTTTGAAAATAAACTTGATTTCTCCGCAATATTATGGTATTATAAATATAGCTTCTCAGTTATGAGGAATACAGTGTCGAAAGGATAAGGATTATGAAGTCAGTTCTAGCAGGTATTATATCGCTGGTGTTATGTTTAACATCAACAGGGTGTTCCAAAAATATTAACGTCCCTGAAAGCATTCCAGAAGCAATAGAACAGGTCCAGACCGAAGCAAGCTCCGAAACGTCCGTTCCCGGAGATAATGAAAGTCAGACTGGTGGATTTACCGTCAGTGGAACCAAGCTGCTGGACGCAAACGGCAACGCATTCATCATGCGCGGAATTAATCACCCACACGCATGGTTTACCTCTCAGGACGAAACCGCGCTTGAAGCCATTGCAGCAACCGGCGCAAATACAGTCCGCATAGTCTGTGGCAGTGGTCAGCAGTACACAAAGGATACGGTGGACTCCCTCAACAAGATAACCGACAAGTGCAAAGAGCTTGAGATGATAGCGGTGCTTGAGGTGCATGACATCACCGGCAAGGACGAGATAAGCCTGCTGGAAACCACCGCTGAATACTGGATCGAGGTCAAGGAAGCGCTGATCGGCAAGGAGAATTATGTTATTCTTAACATCGCAAACGAATGGGTAGGAAACTGGGACGGTCAGAAGTGGTGCGACGGCTACACTTCGGTCATTCCTAAGCTGCGCGCTGCCGGAATTAAGAACACCATTATGGTTGACGCTGCCGGCTGGGGTCAGTACGGACAGAGCATTTCTGATTTTGGAGAGAAAGTCCTTGCAGCCGACCAGGACGGAAATACGATGTTCTCCGTACACATGTACGATACTGCGGGCAAGAATAAGACAACTATCGCAGGAAACATAAAGCGCGCCACCGACAAGGGACTGTGCATTATCGTTGGTGAATTCGGTTGGAATCACACTGATGGCGATGTTGATGAGGAGTACATTCTCGAATACTGCGCTGAAAATAACATAGGCTGGCTTGCATGGAGCTGGAAGGGCAACGGCGGCGGTGTAGAGTATCTCGACCTCGCCAACACATGGGACGGAACTTCGCTTTCCGATTGGGGCAAGACCGTTGTCGAGAGTGAAAACGGTCTGAAAAAGACCTCAAAGAAATGCAGCATTTTCGGCTGATCAACTGAACAGAAATACAGCCCGGAATTGGTCTTTCCGGGCTGTATTTTTATGATTAATTACCGCTGTATCTTCATCACATATTATTCCCACACCTGCGGGAATTTCCGCCTGACAAACACTGCTTCCTTATCTATTTTTTCGGTCGGATAATCAACAAGCGTTGCACTGCCCTTTCGGTCAGTTCTCCCCGATCATCTCCCGGAATTCCTGCTCAGAGATGATAGTTACACCCAGCTCCTGCGCCTTAGCAAGCTTGCTGCCTGCTTCCTCTCCGGCGAGAACGTAGGTTGTTTTCTTGCTGACAGAGCCGGAGCATTTGCCGCCCCGCTGTTCTATCATCTGCTTTGCCTGCTCTCTTGTAAGCGTGGGGAGAGTTCCGGTCAGAACAAAGGTTTTGCCAGCAAGCTCGTCCGAAACCTTGCCGCTGTCGTAGGTCATGTTCACACCGTGTTCCCGAAGACGCTCTATCAGCTTGATCCTGTGTGGTTCACTCATTGCGTTATAAACAGAATCCGCCATTATCTGACCGAAGCCGTCGATCATACATATCTCAAGCGGAAGCGCCGCCATTATGCTGTCCATGTCGCCGAATTTCTCGCAGAGAAGCGTTGCAGCTCTCTGACCTATACCGCGTATTCCAAGCGCAAAAACCAGGCGGTTAAGACCGTTCTTCTTTGAGTTCTCAATGGAATTTATTAGGTTTTCTGCTGACTTGACGCCGCCGGTTATCTGCATTACCGTCTGAACGTCTAGCTCGTACAGATCCGCGACATTGTGTACAAATCCGTTGTCCAGTAGCTGCTGCACAATAGCTTCGCCAAGACCCTCGATGTTCATTGCATTCCGGGAAGCGAAATGCTCTATCGACCGGGCAAGCTGCGCCGGACAATCGATATTCTGGCAGCGGATAACAGCCTCGTCCTCGTCACGGAGGGCTTCTGCGCCGCAGATAGGGCATACCTTCGGGATAAAGTACGGCTCTGAGCCGTCCCTGTGGGAAACGCTGCGCACTACCTCCGGGATTATATCCCCCGCCTTGCGTACAACTATCCTGTCACCCACCCGGATATCCTTGTCGGAGATTATATCCTGATTATGCAGTATGGCTCGGGAAACGGTAGTCCCGGCAAGCTGCACCGGATCAAAAATCGCCACAGGAGTAAGCGCGCCAGTCCTTCCGACATTTATTTCTATCTCATTCAGCGTGGTTTCCTTCTCCTCCGGCGGGTACTTGAAAGCGCTCGCCCACTTCGGAACTTTGGTAGTTGCGCCGATCTCATTACGAAGCGCAAAGCTGTTTACCTTAATCACCGCGCCGTCAATGTCAAAGGGCAGCTCACGGCGCATTTCCCCGATCTCGCGTATTCTCTGAACTACCTCGTCAGCAGTATGACACACTCTGAAATCAGGAATTACCCGGAAGCCAAGCTGCTGCATATATTCCAACGACTGGGAATGCTCCGTAAGCTCTTTTCCCTCGATCTGCTGAACGTTGAAGCAGAAAATATCAAGTCTGCGCTTCGCGGTAACCGAGCTGTCCTTCTGCCGGAGCGAACCTGCAGCGGCATTCCGGGGATTTTTCGGCAGCGGGTCGCCGTTTCGCTCCTGCTCCTCGCAGAGGGCGGCAAAGCTCTTTTTCGGCATATACACCTCGCCGCGCACCTCGATGAATTCCAGCGGCTCTGTGAGTTTCAGCGGAATTGAGCGGATAGTTTTGAGGTTTGCGGTGATGTCCTCGCCGACAAAGCCGTCGCCGCGGGTCGAACCTCTCACAAACACTCCGTTCCTGTATTCCAGTGAAACGGAAAGTCCGTCGATCTTTGGCTCAACGACAAATTCATCCGCGCCCTGAGCCATAACTCCGGATAGAAAGCTGCGTACCTCCTCCTCGCTGAAAATATCCTGCAAAGAGCCCATCTGAACAGCATGATCAACCTTTTCAAAGCTGCTGTTCACAGTGCCGCCTACCCGCTGGGTCGGTGAATCCGGGAACGCAAGCTCCGGGAAGTCCTGTTCAATTCCCCGAAGCTCCCGCATGAGCGCATCGTATTCGTCGTCCTCGATCGTCGGCGAATCAAGATCATAGTAATTGTGATTATGCTTTTCTATTACGCTGCGAAGCTCCGCAGCGCGTTTTTCCGCTTCTTTGAAATCCAATTTATCCTCCTACTCGCTGACTACCGCTCCATAATCCTGAAGCAGTCCCACAAGGTCTGAATCCGATGAAACCACATGAGTATAAGCGTCAGGCACTTTGCCCACTATAACCGTTTCGGCTGCGACTATCGCGGTCTTTACCGGAACTCTGGTGGAGTAACCCGGAATTACTGCGTCCGTCACAACATCTATCTGAACAATTATCCGATGAAGCGTCTGATTGATCCCTGCCTCTGTGAATTCGCTTATGATAGAGGTGCAGGCATAGCCCACAGGCTTCACTGTCATGCCTATCTTGAAGCCCTTTCCGTGAAGCAGTTCAATACCGGTCAGGGTACCTATCGGTATCAAAATGTCGATATCGCTTATCCGGCTCAGTTCACGCTCAATACGGTCGGCGATATTGTTTTTCAGCCGGTTTATGTTGAGCACGTTGCTCTGCACCGAGCATACCATTCCGCTTTCGTCCGTCACCAGATCAACTAAACTTGAATAGTCAATGTCCTCACGCTCCAGTTCAGCGGCGATAGAGCGATTGATTATATCGCAAACTGCTGCGTGGCACTCGTATGCGTTCACCGATTCCACGATGGGTCTGAGGCTCAGGTCAGCTATGAAAGTCAGCCCCACCAGTATCATTGCTGCGGCGATCAGCTTCACTCCGAGCTTTCTCAGCCGTGATCTTGCTTTATCGGAAATCACAACGCATCACCCCCTGTTCTCCATTCTATGTTTATGCAGAACAAGGGGTGAATTTGTACAAACCTATCAGCGTTTCGTTAGTTATTTACAAATGCTTCAAACGCCTTATAAGCCGCATAAACGTCCGTCTTTGCAGTGATCTCAAACGGAGCGTGCATGGACAGCACAGGCACTCCGACGTCAATTGTATCTACGTCAAGATTTGCGATATAGGCTGCAACAGTTCCGCCACCGCCGATGTCGATCTTACCAAGCTCTCCGGTCTGCCAGATAACTCCGTTCTTGTCCAGAAGCGCGCGGACTTCTCCGACAAACTCCGCCGAAGCGTCAGATGTGCCGCTCTTTCCGCGGGAGCCGGTGTACTTTGTAACGCAAACGCCGCCGTTCAGCAGTGCGCTGTTGCGCTTCTCGAATACGTCCGGGAAGGTCGGGTCGAACGCAGCGTTCACGTCCGCGGACAGGCAGCGGGAATTCCGCAGGACATCTCTGCCCTTTATACCAAACCCAGCCGCTAAGTCCGCGATGAAGTACTTGAGATATGCAGAACGAAGTCCGGTGTTGCCGTCGCTGCCGGTTTCCTCCTTATCGGTGAGAATAGCTACCGCGGTCTTGTCCGGGTTTTTCAGCTCCAGCACTGCCATAAGCTCGGTGTAGGCGCAAACTCTGTCGTCCTGACCGTATGCTCCTACAAGACCTCTGTCAAAGCCAACGTCCTTTGCCTTGAACGCAGGAACTGCTTCAAGCTCTGCGGAGATGAAGTCCGCCTCGGTAATGCCGTACTTTTCATTCAATATCATCATGATATTGAGCTTTACAAGCTCACTGCCTTCGTCGTCCTTAAACGGGCGGCTGCCGATGATGAGATTAAGCTCCTCGCCCTTGACAAGCTCGGTCGCGGGGCGCTTGTACTGCTGGCTTGCGAGGTGCGGCAGCAGGTCGGAAACGCAGAATACCGGGTCGCCCTCGTCCTCGCCGATGTTTACGGTGATCTTGCTTCCGTCAGCCTTGACGATAACTCCATGCAGCGACAGCGGAACGGTGGGCCATTGGTACTTCTTGATACCGCCGTAGTAATGGGTCTTGAAATAAGCAACCTCGTCCTTTTCATAGAGCGGATTCTGCTTCATATCCAGACGCGGGGAATCAATATGCGCCGCAACGAGATTAACTCCGTTCTCGATCGGCTGTTTTCCGATAACGGCAAGAATCACCGATTTCTCGCGGTTGGTGAAATAAATCTTGTCGCCGGGCTTGTATTTTGCCTTGCGGTCGAATTCCTCAAAGCCCCGCGCCTTTGCCTGCTTCACGATCTCAGTGGTGGCTTCCCGCTCGGTCTTTGCGATGTCAAGGAACTTCTTGTAGCCCTCGCAGAATTTGTCGCACTTCTTCATCTCTGCGTCGCTCATTCTGAGGACTGCGTTTTTCTTGTCCATGAAGAGCTTTTCCTTTAGCTCTTTTGATGTTGTTTCAGCCATGATAAAATATCCTTTCTGTTGTATATTCTGCGCTGAGAAGCGATATGCTCCGCGCTTATTTTGCTTCATAAAGCCTCTTGTAGGTGTCCATCGCCTTGACGATCTTGCTTACATAGTGTTTGGTGTCGGAAATGGGGATAACGTCAAGGTGTACTCCGTCGGAGGATATATCCTTATCCGCAAGCCATTCGTTCACCTGTCCCCTGCCTGCGTGATAAGCCGCCATTGTGGTTTCCACATCTCCGAACTCTTCATAGAGATATCCCAGCAGCCAACAGCCGTAGCGGATATTTGTTTCCGGGTCGTACATATCAAGATACCGCGCGTCATCGTCGCTCAGCTTGTAGCTCACCCAGTCGAAGGTGTCCTCCATTATCTGCATAAGTCCCCGCGCTCCGACATTAGACACTGCGGCGGGGTCAAAGCCGCTCTCTGTCTTTATCACCGCATAGACAAGGTATTTGTCCAGACCGTTTTCACGGGAATATTTTTCAACGTAATTCTCGTATTTTATAGGGTGAGTATATTCCAGCCAGTAGTTATAACCGAAATAACCTCCGACAGCAAGCGCTGGAAGAACCACTAGTGAGATGATCACCGCAGGCAGCGCGCTTCGCTTTCTTTTTTTGTATTTTGTCATTATTCACCTTTAAGCGCCTTTATGACCTCAGCCGCTTCATCGTATAGCTGCTGCTGAGTTCCGTTATTTTCAAGGCAATAATCAGAGCGTTTCCGGTAAAAATCAGCGTTGTGCTGACTTGAGAGCCTTGCCCGCGCAAGCTCAGGAGTAATTCCGTCCCGGACGGTAATTCTTCCTGCGCATATATCAATATCCGCAGTAACGCTTACTATCCTCCGGCACAAAAGCTCCAGACGGGCTTCAAACAGCGTCGGCGCGTCAAGTAGGACAAACCCGCCGCCCTGCTTTATTTTCTCCACGATATTATATGTTATATACGGGTAGATTATTTTGTTGAACAGGGTCCGTTTTTCCGGGTCATGGAAGATAAGCTCCGCAGTCCTGCGGCGGTCAAGCGACCCGTCGCCTCGTATAAGCTCCGGGGAAAGCCGCTGGGACAGCTCTGACAGCGCGTTCATTCCCGGTTCTGTGACCTCCCGCGCGCACTTGTCGCAGTCGATTATATCAAATCCGTTATCCGAGAACACCCTGCATACGGTGGATTTTCCTGCGCCGGACATTCCGGTAAGTCCGACTATCAGCCGCTCACTTCTGCTCATCGTCAACACTCACGATCCTGAACGCCGCCGCTCTCAGCAGGCGGTTGTACACCGCAAGCCCTATTCCCTCTTTTGACGGCATTTCAACGTAAATCCGCTGCGCTCCCTCGTCGTCCGCTTCACGAAGCAAAGCGAAAAGCCGGTGCGCCTGCTCCTGCGGGTCTTTTCCGAAGCAGCGGAACATATCATGCTCCCGGCTGTCCTGTGAAAGAGCTGTCGTCCGGTTATCAGCATGGGCTATGCACCAATTCTCAAAAGCCCTGCCGTGGGCGTCAATAATGAAAACATCTGCTTTCGGGGAATAATGTTTGTATTTCATGCCCGGAGAAAGTACCTTTGCGCCCTTTTCCGGCTCAGAAGTCACCGCAGGATCTATCTCAACTGCGCAAAGCTCCGACAGCATTTCAGCGGTAATTCCGCCGGGACGGAGAATTCTCACCCTGTCCGCCGCCGGAAAGCACAGCACGGTGCTTTCAACGCCGCAGCTGCATTCCCCGCCGTCGATTATCAGAGGAATTCTTCCATTCATGTCCTTCAGGACGTGCTGAGCGGTGGTGGGACTTGGACTTCCGGAAAGATTTGCAGAGGGGGCTGCAAGCGGAAATCCACACGCGTCTATTATTGCCCGCGCCGCAGGGCTGCTCGGCATTCGCACTGCAACCGTATCAAGACCGCCGCTTGTAGCCGCCGGAATAACATCAGACTTTGGAAAGATCATCGTCAGCGGCCCTGCCCAGAATTTCTCAGCTATTTTCATAGCCAGCGGCGTGACTTCACGCACAAGCGGCGGCAGCTGCGAAATATCGCTTATATGCACGATCAGAGGGTTATCCTGCGGACGTCCCTTTGCTTCAAATATGCTGCGGACTGCGGCTTCGTTCCTTGCGTCTGCGGCAAGTCCGTATACGGTTTCTGTGGGAATTCCTACAATACCGCCGTGCGCCAGTATTTCAGCCGCTTTAACTGCGGACTGCTCCGAAAACGGCAAAAGCTCGGTCTTCAACTCGGTCATTTCCTTTCATCAGCTCTGTTTCAGGAGTTTGGCGGTCTGATCGGCTAATCTCAGCGCTTCAAACACCTCGTCGCAGCCTCCGTTCATCATTTCATCAAGCTTATACAGCGTAAGTCCTATGCGGTGGTCGGTCAGCCGGGACTGCGGGAAATTATAGGTCCTTATGCGCTCGGAACGGTCGCCCGTTCCTACCTGTATTCTACGCTCCTCGGCTATCGCGCTGTCCCGCGCTTCCAGCTTAGCTTCATACAGCTTGCTGTAAAGCTTCTTCATTGCCTTTTCTTTGTTCTTGAACTGAGAACGCTCTTCCTGACATTCAACAACCGTTCCAGTCGGGTTATGAATAATTCTGATTGCCGACTCGGTCTTGTTGATATGCTGTCCTCCCGCACCGCTTGAACGGAAGGTTTCTATCGTGAGGTCTGCGGGATTTATGTCCACATCGACCTCCTCCGCCTCCGGCAGAACTGCGACAGTCACCGTGGAGGTCTGTATTCTTCCCTGCGACTCGGTTTCCGGAACACGCTGCACCCGGTGGACGCCGCTCTCGTATTTCAGCTTTGCGAAAACTCCCTCGCCCTCTACCAGAAAGCTTACTTCTCGATAGCCACCAAGCTCCGTGGGGTTGGAGTCGATCTGCTCAACAGTCCAGCCCTGCTTTGCGGCGTACATCGTATACATTCGCATAAGAGAATTTGCGAACAGCGCAGCCTCCTCGCCGCCCGCTCCGGCTCTTATCTCCACGATGCAGCTTCGGTCATCGTCAGGGTCCTTCGGCAGCAGCAGTATTTTCAGCTCCTCTGAAAGCCGCTCCATAAGCTCTTTGTTTGCATTGTACTCGCTCTGAGCAAGTTCTCTGAGTTCTGTATCTGAACCCGCCTCCTCCAGAGCGGAAGCAGCGTCGTCAAAGTTGCGCTGAGCCTTTTTGTGTTGCTGCCAAACCTCCATTAATGGGGTAAGGCTCTTGTATTCCCGCATAAGGTCGCGGTAAAGCTTGTTGTCCGCAACCACCGCAGGATCGGAAAGCTTCGCGCCGATCTCATCATAGCGCGCTTCCGCCATAATCAATTTATCGTTCATCTGTTAATATCCTCCCTACATGAGTTCAAGTTGTGATCATGCTGAGCTAACGCTCGGAGGACTCTGTTTCCCTTATAACAGATTTTATCTTTTTTTCACACTTAGAGCGGGGTATCATGAACACATGACCGCAGCCCTTGCAGCATAGCCGGAAATCCGCACCGCACCGCTGCACAAGCATATGGTTGCTGCCGCAGCCGGGGTGTTCTTTTTTCATTACCAGAATATCCCCTATCTGTATATCCATATCCATGCACCCTCCTTTTCTCTTTCTACATAAAATTTATTATATCACTTTTCT
>CAMAGG010000107.1 GCA_945833805.1 uncultured Clostridia bacterium
AGCTGGTTGCAGAGAACATCGCTCAGCAGCTGGAGGGTCGTGTTTCCTTCAGACGTGCTATGAAGTCCGTTATCGGCAGAACCATGAAGAGTGGTGCTAAGGGTATCAAGACCATGGTTGCCGGACGTCTTGGCGGCGCTGAGATCGCACGTTCTGAGAGCTATCACGAGGGTACTATCCCGCTCCAGACAATCCGCGCAGACATCGACTACGGTGTTGCAAGAGCAAATACAACCTACGGCGTTATCGGTGTTAAGGTTTGGATCTACAAGGGTGAAGTCCTCAAGGGCGAGATCCCCGCTCAGAGATCCGAGAAGCCTGACAGACGTCGCCGTGATGATAGAAGCAATGGCAGGGGCCGCGACGACAGACGTCCTCGCAAGCCCAGAGAACCTAGAAAAGAAGGGGGTAACGACTAATGCTGCTTCCTAAGAGAGTAAAGTACAGAAGAGTACAGAGAGGCCGCCGTACCGGTATCGCAACCAGAGGCAACACAGTTTCCAACGGTGAGTACGGCTTACAGGCACTTGAGGCCGCATGGATCAAGTCCAACCAGATCGAAGCTGCCCGTATCGCTATGACTCGTTACATCAAGCGTGGCGGTCAGGTTTGGATCAAGATTTTCCCCGACAAGCCCGTAACTGATAAGCCCCTTGGAGTTCGTATGGGTTCCGGTAAGGGCGCTCCTGAGTACTGGGTAGCTGTTGTTAAGCCCGGCAGAGTTATGTTCGAGATCGCCGGCGTTTCCGAGGAGACCGCTCGCGAGGCTATGCGTCTTGCTATGCATAAGCTCCCCATTAAGTGCAAATTTGTCAAGAAGGAAGACGGAGGTGAGCTTTAATGAAGACAAAAGATTTAGTATTCCTTACAGAGTCCGAGCTCGACACTAAGCTCACTGAACTCAAGCAGGAGCTTTTCAACCTGCGCTTCCAGCTTGCCGTAAACCAGCTTGATAACCCCACCAGAATCAAGGCTGTCAAGAAGGACATCGCTCGCATCAAGACCATTCAGCGTCAGCGTCAGCTTGCGGCAAACAATTGAGGAAGGAGGATAAGAACTAAACATGGAAAGAGCTTTAAGAAAGACCAGAGTTGGTAAGGTAGTAAGCAACAAGATGGACAAGACTATCGTCGTAGCCATCGAGGACAATGTTCGTCATCCTCTTTATAAGAAGATCGTTAAGCGCACGATCAAGCTGAAAGCTCATGATGAACAGAACACTTGCGGAATAGGCGACAGAGTTGAAATCATGGAGACTCGCCCCCTTTCCAAGGATAAGAGATGGCGCCTTGTTAACGTCATCGAGAGAGCTAAGTAATTAGCCGAATTTTGTAATCTACGAAAGGAGTAGCAAACCATGATCCAGATGCAGACACTGCTCAAGGTTGCCGACAACACCGGCGCTAAGGAGCTTATGTGTATCAGAGTGCTCGGCGGTACTCGCAGAAAGTATGCGAATATCGGCGACGTTATCATTGCTTCCGTTAAAAAAGCTACACCCGGCGGCGTTGTTAAGAAGGGCGACGTAGTTAAGTGCGTTGTTGTTCGCTCCGCTAAGGGTCTCAGACGCGACGACGGAACATATATCCGCTTCGACGAAAACGCAGCGGTTATTATCAAGGAGGACAAAAATCCGAAGGGAACTCGTATTTTTGGCCCGGTAGCAAGAGAGCTGCGCGACAAGGATTTCACTAAGATCCTGTCCCTCGCTCCTGAAGTACTTTAAGGAGGACCCGCCGATTATGAATAGCTTAAATATCAAGACCGGTGATAAGGTTCAGGTCATCAGCGGCAACAAGGACATCAAGGGCAAGCAGGGCAAGGTTGTTTCCGTTTCCGCTAAGGAAAACAAGGTTATCGTTGAGGGTGTAAACCTCGTTACCAAGCACGTTAAGCCCAAGCAGGCAGGTCAGCTTGGCGGCAGAGTTCAGGCTGAGGGCGCACTTTACGCTTCCAAGGTTCAGCTCGTTTGCCCCAAGTGCGACAAGCTTACCAGAGTTGCTCACAAGATTGAGGACGGCAAGAAAATCAGAGTTTGCAAGCACTGCGGTGCAGAGCTGAAATACTGATATTGCCTGAGATGGGTCGGATATAAGGAATTCTGGGCGGATCGCCCGGAATTAAAATCCGGCTGTCAGATAGGAGTATTGATATGGCAAGAATGAAGGATTTCTACAAGGAAACCGTTGCCCCCGCTCTTTTCAAGAAGTTCGGCTACAAGTCTGTTATGCAGATCCCGAAGCTTGACAAGATCATCGTAAACGTTGCTTGCGGCGAGGCAAAGGAAAATCACAAGATCATCGAGAACGTTATGTCTGAGCTTTCCCAAATCACTGGTCAGAAGCCTGTTGAGTGCCGTTCCAAGAAGGCAGTCGCTAACTTCAAGCTCAGAGAAGGTCAGGTCATCGGCGTTAAAGTAACCCTCAGAGGTGAAGCAATGTACGAGTTCCTCGACAGACTGTTTAACGTTGCTCTTCCCCGTGTTCGCGACTTCAGAGGCATCAACGCTAATTCCTTCGACGGCAGAGGTAACTACTCTTTCGGTCTGAAGGAGCAGATCATCTTCCCGGAGATCGATTTCGATAAGGTTGACACTGTACGCGGCATGGACATCAACTTTGTTACCACTGCAAAGACTGATGAGGAAGCTAGAGAGCTGCTCACTCTTATGGGCGCTCCGTTTGAGAAGTAAGAAAGGACGAAGGAAAACTTATGGCTAAGAAGTCAATGATAGCTAAGCAGCAGAGAGCACCGAAATTTTCCACTCGTGCCTATAACAGATGCAAGATTTGCGGCAGACCTCATGCATATCTCCGCAAGTTCGGCATTTGCAGAATCTGCTTCAGAGAGCTTGCTTACAAGGGTCAGATCCCCGGCGTAAAGAAGGCAAGCTGGTGAGACAATCCCGCATAATTACCGGCTAACGCCTTTGCCGCACGCTTGCTTGCATCTTTTCCGTCATATAGCCCAAATTTCGTTTGACGGGCACAAAGCCCGCCTGCACTCAATTTGAACTATCTGACGAAAAATCTTGCGGCGCAATCGCACGACAATAATTATGCGATATTGCCGTTCACAGGAACGCCGATTTTGATCAGTTCCATCAATTTGTTCCCTCGCCGGGCGGGTTTTGTTTCAATAAAAGCCCGGCTTAAATATCAGCTCCGTTATGGAGCCAACCATGTAAGTACGACGGACACGCGGTCCGTAACGGCTTTCGTATAGGAGGTAAACGAATGCAGATCACTGATACCATCGCTGATATGCTTACGAGAATCCGTAACGCAAACTCCGCGAAGCACGCCTCTGTTGATATCCCCGCGTCTAACCTCAAGAAGCAGATTGCTCAGATCCTTCAGGACGAGGGCTACATCAAGAACTTCAAGGTTATCGACGACAAGAAGCAGGGAATCATCAGAATCAATCTCAAGTACACAGACACCAAGGCTCAGGTAATCACAGGACTCAGACGTGTTTCCAAGCCCGGTCTGCGCATCTACTCTAACTGCAAGGATATGCCTAAGGTTATGAAGGGACTCGGTATCGCTATCGTGTCTACTTCCAAGGGCATCATGACCGACAAGAAGGCTCGCGAGCTTAATGTCGGCGGCGAAGTCCTTGCATTCATCTGGTAAGGAGGAATAGTAATATGTCAAGAATTGGTAATAAGCCCGTTGCTATTCCCGCAGGTGTGGAAGTTAAAATCGACGGCTCTGTTGTAACAGTTAAGGGCCCCAAGGGCTCTCTCACAAAGGAATTTAATCACCTGATGGCTATCTCTCAGGAAGGCTCCGAGATCATCGTTAAGCGTCCTGATGACGAGAACCTCAGCAAGTCCCTCCATGGACTTACAAGAACCCTCATTCACAATATGATCGAGGGCGTAACTAACGGCTTCGCCAAGGAGCTGAAGATCAACGGCGTTGGTTACAGAGTGCAGAAGAACGGCAAGGAAGTCGTTATGACTCTCGGCTTCTCTCACCCGGTAAAGTTCTCGGATACAGAAGATATCACTCTTAACGTACCCGATCCCAACACCATTATCGTGACCGGTATCGACAAGCAGAAGGTTGGTCAGATCGCTTCTGAGATCAGAGGCAAGCGTCCTCCTGAGCCTTATAAGGGCAAGGGCATCAAGTATGCTAACGAAGTTATCCGCCGCAAGGAAGGTAAAGCAGGTAAGGGTAAGAAGTAATTCCCACAACGAAAGGACTGAAAATCAATGGTTAAAATTATCGACAAGAACAAGAGCAGAATCCGCCGTCATAAGCGTGTTCGTTCTAAGATCTCCGGCACCGCTCAGTGCCCGCGTCTTAACGTTTTCCGTTCTTCTCAGCACATTTACGCTCAGGTCATTGATGACGTAAAGGGTGTTACGCTTGCAGCTGCTTCTTCCACTGAGAAGGGCTTTGAGGGCTTCGGCGGCAATGTTGAGGCTGCTAAGAAGGTAGGTCTCATGATTGCTGAGAAGGCAAAGGCAGCAGGCATCACCGATGTCGTTTTCGACAGAGGCGGCTATGTGTACCACGGCAGAGTTGCGGCTCTCGCTGAGGGCGCAAGAGAAGGCGGACTTAATTTCTAATAAGGAGGGACAGACTTGGCACTTTTAGACGCTAATAATTACGAGCTCAACGAAAAGGTTGTAGCATTAAACCGCGTATCCAAGACCGTTAAGGGCGGACGCATCATGAAGTTCTCCGCACTGGTTGTTGTCGGCGACGGCAACGGTGTTGTAGGCTTCGGCATGGGCAAATCCAACGAAGTTCCCGACGCTATCCGCAAGGCTCTTGAGGACGCTAAGAAGAATCTTCACAAGATCGCTCTCAAGGGAACAACAATTCCCCACGAGGTTACTGGTAAGTACGGCGCAGGCGCAGTTCTCATGCGTCCCGCTCCCGAGGGTACCGGCGTTATCGCAGGCGGCCCTGTTCGTGCGGTCATCGAGATGGCCGGCATAAAGAATATCCGTACAAAGTCCCTGCGTTCCAACAACCCCTGCAACGTTGTACGCGCTACAATGGAGGGTCTGATGTCGCTCAGAACCGCAGAGGAAGTTGCTGCTCTCAGAGGCAAGACCGTTAAGGAAATTGTAGGATAAGCAGTACGAAAGGAAGAACAACATGGCTCTTAAAATAACACTTGTACGCTCCTTAAACAGCTGCAAGAAAAATCAGATCGCCACTGCGTATTCCCTGGGACTGCGCAAGGTAAACTCTGTAACAACTCAGCCCGACAACGAGGCTACAAAGGGTAAAATCAAGACTATCGCTCACCTTGTAAAGGTAGAAGAGGTTTGATTGCTCGGGGTACGGACGGCTTTTGCTGTCCGGTTGCCCGAAAAAACTATTAACACTTAATCCACATTACTAGGGGGTGCAAAGTTATGAAGCTTTACGAATTACAGCCCGCTGAGGGTTCTGTAAAGGACGTTAAGCGTATCGGCCGCGGTCACGGTTCCGGCAACGGCAAGACAGCCGGCAAGGGACACAAGGGTCAGAAGGCTCGTTCCGGCGGTTCTATCAGACCCGGCTTTGAAGGCGGTCAGATGCCTCTTCAGAGAAGAATTCCTAAGAGAGGCTTTAACAACATCTTTGCGGTTGAATATGCAACTGTAAACGTATCCGAACTTGAGGCACGTTTTGACAACGGCGCTGTTGTTGACGCTGCTGCTCTTATTGAGAGCGGTGCGATCAAGAACGCTAAGGACGGTATTAAGATCCTCGGCAACGGCGAGCTTACAAAGAGCCTTACTGTAAAGGCTGCTAAGTTCACTGCCGGCGCTCAGGAAAAAATTGAAAAGGCAGGCGGAAAGGCAGAGGTGATCTAATGTTTCAGGTCTTTCGTAATGCGTGGATGGACACGCAGCTGCGTAAAAAGATTTTGTACACACTGTTCATCATCATTCTGTTCCGTTTAGGCTCGAACATCTTCGTTCCCTTCCTTGACAACAATGCCATCAGCACTATGATGGAGGGCGCGTCGCTGCTTAATTACCTCGACGTAATGACCGGCGGCTCGCTTGGAAAGGGTACGTTGCTGGCAATGTCGATCACGCCTTACATCAACGCGTCGATCATCATTCAGCTTCTGTGCGTCGCTATTCCTCCTCTGGAAAAGCTCCAGAAAGAGGGAGAGGAAGGCAGAAAGAAGCTGAACACCATCACAAAGATCGCTTCACTTGTTATTGCTGTGCTTCAGGCTCTCGCGTTCTACTTAACGCTGAGAAACGGTGTAAATGACAATTCAACAGGCACTCACACCGCTATCCTGAAATACGGCGACATTCGCGACACCAGCTCGGATATGTTCTCCGTTGTTCTGTCCGCAATCGTCATTGTTGCCTGCTTCGTTGCCGGCGCTTCGCTTATCATCTGGCTGGGCGACAGGATCAATGAAAAGGGCATCGGAAACGGTATTTCCATGATACTGTTTGCAGGTATCATTTCCGGTCTTCCGAACGCAGTTGAGTACTTTGTGACACTTTGCAAGGACAACCTCGCAAATATCGGCTTTGTGCTGCTGGCTATTGTAATATTCATTGCTATGGTGTGGTTCGTTATCATGATGACGAATGCAGAGCGCAGAATACCGATCCAGTATGCTAAGCGCGTTGTCGGCAGGAAGATGTACGGCGGACAGTCCACTCACATTCCGATCAAGGTCGCAATGTCCGGCGTTATGCCTATCATCTTCGCAATGTCACTGATGAGCCTTCCGCAGACCATCTGCTACTTCTTCGGGATCGACGGAAGAGGCGACAGCTTCTGGGACGGTTTCGTAAGACTGTTCAGCCAGAGCAGCCCGCTGTACGCAGTGATCTACTTCCTGCTCATCATCGCATTCAACTATTTCTATGTTTCTATTCAGTACAATCCTGTTGAGATTGCAAACAACCTGAAGAAGAACAACGGTGCGATCCCCGGCTACCGTCCGGGCAAGCCCACCGCGGACTTCATTTACAACTCTCTCAACAAGATCACGCTGATCGGCGCGATATTCCTCGGAATTGTCGCTATCTTCCCTATCATTCTGGCGCTTTGCGTTCCGTCACTTAGCGGAATCAGCATCGGCGGCACCACGATCCTTATCGTTGTCGGTGTTGCACTTGAGACGGTTAGAACTCTTGAGAGCCAGATCATGATGCGTCATCACCCCGGCTTCCTTGACTAAACAATCCCCTTTCGCTTATGCGGCTCCGGCTGCATAAGCGGAGAGGGTTTATCCACTGACAAACAATGCGAATAGGAGAACACCATGAATCTGATTTTTTTAGGCGCTCCCGGCGCAGGTAAGGGAACTCAGGCGGAGGTTGTCTGCAAAGAGCTGAATATCCCCGCTATTTCCACTGGCAATATGCTTCGCGAGGCAGTTAAGAACGGCACTAAGGCTGGTCTTGCCGCTAAGGAGTTCATGGACAGAGGCGACCTTGTTCCTGATGAGGTTGTCATCGGAATCCTCAAGGACAGAATCGCAGAGGATGACGCAAAGAACGGCTTCATTCTCGATGGCTTTCCCAGAACTGTTGCACAGGCTGAGGCGCTGGAGAAGATGGGCGTGAATATCGACAAGGTTATCGAGATCCACGTCGCTGATGAAGCCATCACAGCAAGAATGTCCGGCAGACGCGTTTGCGAGGGCTGCGGAAATTCTTACCACATTGAGTACAAGCCCACCAAGGTAGAGGGTATCTGCGACGCTTGCGGCGCAAAGGTCGTTCAGAGAATCGACGACAAGCCTGAAACCGTTATCAGCCGCCTTAAAACCTACCACGAAAAGACTGCTCCCCTTAAGGATTTCTATGCTGCAAAGGGAAAGCTTGTTACCGTGGAGGGTCAGGACGAGATCGCTGAGACCTCAAAGCTGACTCTGGCTGCTATCAAGGGCTAAAAAGAAAAGCGTGACAAATAATGATAACAATTAAAAATCCAACAGAGCTTAAAGGTATGCTCAAAGCAGGAGAGCTTGCGGCACAGGCACTGGAGCTTGCAGGCAGGAACGCAGTTCCGGGCATCTCAACATGGGAGCTGGACAAAATCGTTAATGATTACGTCGTTTCTCATGGCGGCTCATCGCCGTGTAAGGGCTATGGCGGATTTCCGGGGCATAACTGCTTCTCCATTAACGAGCAGCTTATCCACGGTATTCCCTCCAAGAAGGTTATCCTTCGCGAGGGGGATATCATTTCCTGTGACATCGTTGCTGAACTGAACGGTTTCATGGGCGACAACACCAAGACCTTTCGTGTGGGAAAGGTTTCAGAGGAGGCCGACAGGCTGCTGAGAGTCACCGAGGAGGCGCTCTACAAGGGCATCGAACAGGCGGTGGCTGGAAACAGGATCGGCGATATCTCAAACGCTGTCCAGACCCACGTTGAAGCGAACGGGTATGCGGTTTGCCGAAAGTATATCGGTCACGGTATCGGACGTGATATGCATGAGGATCCGGAAGTTCCGAATTTCGGGCGTCCCGGAAGAGGTCCGAGGCTATGCAAGGGAATGACTATCGCCATCGAACCGATGGTGAACACAAACTTTCCGGAAGTCAATATCCTCTCGGACGGCTGGACGGTGGTCACCACCGACGGAAGCCTCAGCGCTCACTTCGAGAACACAGTTGCCATTACAGACGGGGCGCCGCTTATTCTCACGCAGCCGGAGCACTGAATGTATGGAAATAACAGCTGGAATGGTAGTTATCAGCGCCGCGGGGCATGACTTTGGACATTGGTTCGTTGTCACCGACGCTGACGGCAGATTTGCTTATCTCGCCGATGGTAAAGAGCGCAGGCTCTCCGCCCCGAAAAAGAAAAACCTGAAACATATCCGCAAGACCGACAGGACGCTTAACGTCGCGGAGCTTACGGATAAGAGGCTGCGGAGCACACTCCGTGCTTTAAGCCAGAGCATCGCCGAGGAGAGTGAATAGCTTGTCTAAAGAAGATGTATTAGAAGTTGAAGGCGTTATTCT
>CAMAGG010000108.1 GCA_945833805.1 uncultured Clostridia bacterium
CGATTCGTTCGGTTGGTATTCAAACCGAATGTTCTCCGTATCCCAGAACCACACTGCTGTAAGTTCACTGCCGCTGTCATCGAACTTCATGGTCACGTCGCTGTTACCGTCGCCGTTCAGGTCGGCGAAATCAATGCTCTTGTACATAGCCCACACATCTTCCGCGGGTGCAAGCTTATCCGCAAGGGCAGGCGGGTACTCCACACCGTCAAAGAGGGTCTGACCATCCGTATCGTAATAGAAGTTGGAAGCCTTTTTGTTGACGCACACCAGCACATAGGTGTCCTCTCCGTTTCGTGTGATGGTACCGTCGGATTGGATAATGCCCCAGGTACGCCAATCGCCCCCAATGTCGGTGCCGCCGCCGCAAGCCGACAAGCCCATACAGATGCAGGCAGCTGCCGAAATCCCAAAAGCTTTTTTCAAAATACTCATAACTATTTTCCCTTTCAATATGCATCTGATATTCCACCGCATTAACGCGGAATTTCATCGGTTTTCATCGTCCCGGTTGCTGCCGCCGTCGCCCTGCCATTGACCGCCCCGTCCGTCAAGGTAGTTGAAATAGCCGCAGCCGGAGATATAAAGGCGGTCGTCGCCGTCCATGCTGAGATAGCCGCCGTCTATAGCGCCACCCAGATTGCTGTAGGCAAAAATCTTAACCTCTTCATCATTATACTGAAGATAACCGTTATCTGTCTCCTCGCCGTCTTTAGTGAGCGTCCAGTTGCCGTGTGAGTCAAGCTGTAAGTATGTGTCAGGGTACAGATTATCCTCGGTGCTTAACCAGAGACCCTCGAATACGCTGAAATCAACGAAGCTATTACCGCTCCAGCTGTTGCCGTAGTCGCCCTGCCACTCACCGTTCCTTCCGTCAAGGTAATTGAAGTCACCGCAGGTGGTGATATTCATGAAGTCGCCGTTAATAGTGATATATCCGCCGTCTATAGCGCCGTCCACTTCGCTGGTGACATGGGTGGTAATATTTCCATCGCTTTCTTCGTACCAGATATAACCCTCATCTATCGTATCACCATCTTTAGTGAGCTGCCAGCTGCCCTGTTCAGTAAACAGTATGTATGTGTCAGGGTACAGATTTTCCTCATCGCTGAGCCAAAGACCCTCGTACATGCTGTAATCATAATATACTGCGTCCTCAGGGGGTTCAGCGTCAGGGGTATTATCGAACAGCCCGTTGGTAATATCAGAGCTGCTGTTGCTGCTGTTCGTTCCTCCCTCGGAACTTATGCTGCTGTTCGTTCCCTCCGGCGTGCCGCTGCAGGCTGTCAGGCTTACGCAGACAGCCGCTGCGAGTACAATGGACAAAAATTTAACCTGTATTTTCATGTTGTTCTCCTTTCAGAAAAAAGACTGTTCTGCCAAGGATTGAAAGTTGTCGGAATATATCAATCTGCGCCGCCGTTCACGTCTGAAACGCGCTCGAAGCTTCTGCCTTCCCATGTGACGTATGATTCACTTTCAAACTCAAACATAGTGTACCGCACACCGTCATATTTGGTAGAATTTGCGTAATAGGTGGAGCCAAATTCTTCGGAGTAGGTGAATATGCCGTGGTCTATTTCCGTGGCTTCGGAATCACCGGACACATTTTTATAGGTAGTCCAGTTACCGTCACTGTCGATTACAATGAAGATATTATACCACTCATCATCTTCCGACGCATAATAATCACTTTTGTCGTAATACCAGATACCTGCAAACTCAGCAACACATCTCTGATACCGTTCTTCATTCCAGCTGTAATATTCATTGTCTTTGCTGATCGAGTCATTCAGGTAATAGATGCCATCCTCCCACAGGATAACACCCTCATCATACTCAACCATCTTGTACCGCACGCCGTCGTTTTGAGCAGAATATGCGTAATAGGTTTTGCTGTCTTCTTCGGAGTAGGCAAATGTGCCGTGGTCTGATTCCACACTCTTCGAGCCGTCGGTAAATTCGGACAGGCTCCAGTTCCCGTCGCCGTCGATTTTGATTACTGTGCCTGCCGAAGCGTCATACCAGTTACCCTCAAACTCCGAAATGTCCTTCTGCCCCGGCAGAGGATTAAGGTTGGTATTCTGATTGTTTTCGCGATTTCGGTAAAAGGAAATTCCCCTCCAATAGAGAACACCGTCTTCACCATATACCACCCTGTACTGTTGACCGTTATACCAGGTAGAATTTGCATAAAAGGCGTTTGCTTCGGATTCGTCGGCGGAAAATACGCCGTGATCCAATTCCTCTGCCTCGGTATCGCCGGCACTGCGCTGGAAGAATCCCCAGTTTCCGTTACCGTCGATTTCAATGAAGATATCAGACCAGATGATCTCAAAGTCGGTTTCATCAAAGTCAGTGTAGTCTATTTCATCTTCAGCGCCTTCGTTGTAATACCAGACGCCTTCAAGCTCCGAAACATCTATCGTACGGTTATTATCGGGTGTGATATCCCCCCTGTCGCGGACATACTCGGGCTTTTCAATTTCAAGTATTTCGCATATTGCTTCGAGAACAGAGGGAACTCCCTCGCCAAGGTCGGAATCTTGTCTGGGCGTACATCTGTAATAGAAGTACATTTTGAAATTTGTTTCTGTGATGAGTTTATAAATCATCGACTCCTCAGTGTAATCGTCGCTGTCCATAAACTGCGCGCAGTAATAATCCGTGTCATAGTTATTGTATTTAAGGATTTTCAGGATATTGACAACGGTATCCTCCCACCCCTGAAAATAATACATACCCTCGGGTTCTTCTCCCATGGTTTCAATTGAGTATTGAATATAATCATCCTCAATTTTGCACCATGCCGCGCCATCGGTTATCGCATAGGCATAGTCTTCGTCGCTTTCATAAATAAGCCTCTTGTTGGGTTTTACGGTTTCCTCGGGCGGGTCTGACATAGCTTTAATGCCGGTTGCTTCTTTTGCAATGGTCTGTGCCTTGGTTTCTTCCTTGCTCTCCTCCGTCACAAATTCAACGGAGAACATAGACAGAGTGCTTTCGTAGGCTCTCTCGGCGTTGGGAGCATCTATCTGCATCAGCGCTTTCATGTCATTTCCTCTTGCACCGTAGAAGAAGCCCTGATTGGAAAGCCACCTTACATAGCTGTCACCGACAAAAATATTATCATCGTCAGCAACAACATCAAAGCAGGCGAAAAGGTTTTTCCTCTCTTTTTCGGAGGTGAGATAGTCAAACGAAACCGTCAGTTCCATTCCGTTCAACGCGTCTTCGTATCGGATAACTCCGTCATAAAAAGAGGTTTCCGAAAACTGGAGCGGCATAGTTATAAGTGCGCCATAAGCCTCAATGAAAACTGTCTGCATTTCGATATTGCGTATTTCCGAGCCTGACGCGACAATGGTGAACTCATCTTCAAACTCCTCATATACCCAGGCATACTCCATGGGGTATTCAAGGAACGCGCATACGTTTTTATTGTCGGTAAGATACATAACAGCGTATGTTCCGCCATCTGTATGGCTCGCTTTTACACGGCGCTCACCGTCAATGTAGCTGTCGTTTAAGCCGTATCTTTCCGGCCAATCAGCAAGGGAAAGATATTCGGAATCAGCCCAGAAAGATATCGTCGCCTCTGTTACAGGGTCGGTAAAAAAGACACCTCCGTCCTGTTTTTCAACCTGTGAGAAAAGTTCGGGATAAAGGAGAATAACGCCGTATTCTTTGCTGTAATATGCCGCAATTTCACGGCTGAATTTATCGCTGTAAGTCGTGGAGCGGTCTTTTGAATAGCCCTCGGACGACGCTTTGCTTTTCCATATTCCGTCACCGACAAAGCAGCATTTTAGAAGCCCTCTCAAATCGTCATAAATACCACTGATATTTTCGGGATAGCTAAGTTCTGCTTCAACAATATATTTACTTCCGAACCCTGAATATCCGAAGGACACCTTTTCATTTTTTCTGATTTCGGAGGTGAACCAGTTGGGCCCGTATGCAAGCACAAGATTGTTTTCAGTATTTTTGATAAAGCCCTCAACCTCTGCCATTGAAGTGTAGTTGTTGGGCGAAAGGGTAACCTTGAGCGCTGCGCTGCTCTTTGTGTCACGGAAAATATAGCTGTCGCCTTTTTTTGAAAAAGAACTAAGCTGTGCGGGATAATACAGCAGGCAGTTGGCTTCTTCAATATAGAAGCTTGAACTGTCCGTGCGGTATTTGTTCTCGGTTTTGTTTTCCGAGTATGGTTTTTTATCCGTTACAAGCGCAGCAGCTATGGACGCAGCATATTCCTTTCCGCTGTCCGCAGGGGCGCTGTTCACTTTCGCTGCTACCGTTGTATCACCTGAGGTCACATAAACGGTCTTGGGAACGCCTTCATCGTCAGATACAACTGTCCACTCGTTACCGCAGCTTTCACCGTTCAGAACTGATGGAGCCTCCGAAATTGCATTATCCTTTTCATCTGAAGAAATCTGCTCAAAGGTCAGGGATACTTCACCGTCATCGTATGTAAAAGTGCCGTCCTGATTGTTAGTAATACCCTCTACCGGTGCAACAAACTGTGAGCCGGGGTCAGTGTCGCCGAGCAAGAGAACATCGATTAAGATAAATATATCACTTACCGCAAAGGCAAGCAGAACCGCAGCAATTATCGAAGGAACAGCTATACCGATAATTTTTAAGCGTTTGCTTTTTATTTTTAACGCAGCTAAGATTATTGCGACTATTAAAATTGGAACAGCAAAAATAGTAACTAATAACATATTATTATTTCCCTTTCACAGAACACGTCATTATTATGTAGTTTAATTATAAAACATTGTGGCTTAGGATACAATGTCCCTCAGGGACACTCTTGCGGCTGCACCGTTGAAAATTATAATACGGTGTGTTATAATAAATTCATACGATTATATTTTAACGCCATAATTCTGCCATAAAAAATAAACCTGACAGGTGATAAAAATGTTTAAGTTTATAAATAACAAATTGTTTGCGAAAAGTATGGAGTTCCGAGTGAAGATATTTAACCTGCTCGCGATAACAGGCTTCATTGTGAGCCTTTTGATATTTGCCGTGTCGCTGTTAATCGGCGCGTCTGCAATCAACAGCGCCATGCTGCTGTCATCGGCTCTTCTTTCGGCGGGATTGCTCGTGTATTCGGCTAAAACGGGGAATTACCGCCCATGCTACATAATTACGATCACATTCGTTTTTATGCTGCTGTTTCCGATAATGTTCTTCACCGCAGGCGGATATAACAGCGGTATGCCTTGCTTTTTTGTGTTTGCAGTGGTGTTTACTCTTTTTATGCTTGAGGGAAAATCGGGTATTATCTTTGCCGCAGCCGAGATAGTCATTTATGTGTTGTGCTGTGCCGCAGCTTATCGTTTCCCGCAGCTTGTAACGCCCTTCCCCGATGAAACAGGCGTTGTCGGTGACGTAGTGACCGGCATTTGCGTTGCGTCTGCCGCCTTGGGAGCAACAATGTTTTTTTTGATAAAAATGTACAACGGTGCAATGGAGGAGGCGCGCCGCAGTAACAAGGCAAAGGGTATTTTCCTTGCAAATATGAGCCACGAGATACGCACGCCGATAAACGTAATTCTTGGAATGAACGAGCTTATAACCCGTTCGCCTAACCATCGGGAAATGCTTGAATATACCTCAAAGATTCAGAGCGCAGGCGATATGCTGCTTTCTATCATAAACAATATCCTCGATGTAACACAGATTGAATCGGGAAAAATAATGACTTCCGTCAAGCCATACCGCACCGATTCGCTTGTGTCGGAGCTTGCGTCTATCGGCAGTGAGCTTTGCGGCAAAAAAGGTCTGAGCTTTACGGCTGATATTTCTCCCGATATGATGTCTATGCTCGAGGGTGACAAAAATCACCTTAAACAAATCGTTACAAACTTTCTCACCAATGCCGTCAAATATACCCAATTCGGAAGTGTGACGCTTTCGGCGGAAACCTCCGTCCAAAATGATAATAACGAAACCGCCGTTCTGAAAATAACCGTTTCCGACACGGGCATAGGCATACCCGTAAAGGAGCTTGAACATATTTTTGAGGTGTTCGGAAGAGGAAAAAATGCTGTGGAATATGCTGTTGAGGGTACGGGGCTTGGACTTGCCATATCAAAGGACCTCGCAGACAGCATGGGCGGACGGCTTATTGTAGAAAGCTGTGAAGGCAAGGGCAGCACTTTCGGAATAGAAATACCGCAGAAAATATGCAACAGTTCCCCTATCGGCGAAATAGTCCTTACCGTGAGCCAAAAAAACTGTTCGGACAGCTTTATTGCACCCGAGTGCCGTATTCTTGCCGTAGATGACAATGCCGACAATCTGCGTGTGATAAGCCTGCTGCTTGAACGCACTATGATTACCGTTGACACCGCTTCCGACGGTATATCGGCGGCAAAAGCTGTGGAAAATACAGCTTATGACCTTATTCTTCTGGACTATATGATGCCTATTACAGACGGAATACAAACGCTAAAAAAAATGCGTGAAAACGGTCTGCCGATAAGCACTCCCGTTATTGCTCTGACCGCCGAAGCATTGTCGGGGTCGGAGGAAAAATTCATATCCGCAGGCTTTTCGGCTTATCTGTCAAAGCCCATAAGCTGGCATACTCTCGAGAAAACGCTTATAACCATGCTTCCTGCCAACAAGGTTATCATGGGAAGTTCCTCGGAGGATATTATCTCGCCCGAGGAATCGTACAGACTTTCGGAGCTTATGAAAAAATATGACATAAGCCTTGATTCGGGGCTAAGCTATCTGAGCGGGAATATGACACGATTCTGTGCGCTTGCGAAGATTTTCTCGGACGGATATGAACACAACCGTGAAAGGCTTGAAAATATGTTTGACGGCGGCAGCGACAGGCTTATTTTTGAGATACATTCCCTCAAATCTGCCGCAAAAGGCATCGGCGCTATCTCGCTGTTTGAAATTGCAAAAACTATGGAGGACCATCTTGTCTGCGGTGACTTCGGCTATGCCGAGCACGCCCGCGAATTGCTTATATTTGAATGGGAACGTGCGGCAGCGGGAATGAAAATTCTTGTGTCGGAAACAGCGGAAAATATCCATTCCGTTTCGCCGGAGCAAAACAGCAGCCAAAGCCTTGAAATGCAGATACAAAAGGGTCTGGAGGAGCATATCTGGCTCGAAACACAAAATGCTATTCAGCATCTTATCAATAAGGAAACGGACGCGGAAGCTATACGGAATCTGACATATATTTCGGAGTTTGTTGACGAGCTTGATTTTGTAAGTGCGGAAACACTTTTCGATAAGTTTTTGGAAAGGAGAAAGACAAATGTGCGATGAAAAAAAGCGTATAATGGTGGTGGACGATGATAAGGTGCTGCTGAAAAATGCCGCCGTGCTGCTTGGCGTAAATTACAGCGTGAGTCTTTATTCGGGCGGAACGGAGGCGCTGAAAGCGCTGTCGGAAAAAGCGCTGCCCGACCTTATCCTGCTTGATGTAAAAATGCCCGATATAGACGGCTATACTGTCATTCAGCGGATAAACGAAATTCCCCGCTGCAAGAATATCCCGATAATATTCCTCACGGGAATGTCCGATGAGGAGGACGAGCTGAAGGGTTTTCAGCTGGGCGCAGCGGATTATATCAAAAAGCCGTTTTCTCAGAAAATACTGCTCGCAAGGATAAGCAATCTTTTAAGAAAATCCGAGCCGGAAGCTTCTTCGGCAGAGCTTATCACCGCCGAATTTAATGATACGGAACGTAAAGTCGCCGAGCTTATCGTAAAAGGATATAGCGGCAAAGAAATATGCGATAAATTGTTTTATTCATACAGCTACATAAAAAAGCTCCTTGCGTCAATGCGTGAAAAATGCGGCTGCGAAACCCTTGGCGATTTGAAAAAAATACTCTGTGGAAGTTTTGAGCAGAAAAAATAACGCTGCATTGTGCCTTTAGGAATTATATTATGTATTTACTCTTTCCCCGCATCCTATCCACTGCTTCCGACTGTATCAATCACTTTTGGCTCTATCTCTCAACTGTTTTTCTGTCCTGCGTCCAATAGGTAATGTTATCTTGTACCCGTTCGCCATCCACATTCTTGGAGATGTAAATTCTGTTGTTGGGTTGGATTACCCCTTCGTCTATCCGAAAATTCCTTGCTGGTAAGATTTACCAATATCAGAGTAGGGATATAAATTTCCCGACCTCAAAATTTTACCTCTGTTCTTCTCTAGGGTAAATCCAACCAAGCAATAGATTTATCTCTGTGTGTCCTACCCATAAAAAGCTATACCTTCCCGCAGTTCAGCCCGAACGCGGGAGGGTTAAATTATTCTTTTCAGCTTTGCTTGTTCTTCGGCAATGCAGCACTGAATTTCCATATCAAGAAGAATTTCATAAATATCGTTGCCCAATCTTAAAGATATCAATAATCTGCTTTTTGCCTGTTCGCTTATATTTATAAAAGCACCGTTTCCTCATTTTTTTTGCTGACTCGTTTTTTTCATAAATCATAAAATCCGCAATTCTTGGAAATATTTATTTTTTCAATTTTTCTCCGATTGAGCCCTACTAATTATATGCGTGACGTAAAAAGTGCTATACTCAATAGCACTTTTGAGAGGTATCCCTCTCAAAAGGCTCATTTTTGTCAGGGGGCACTTCCCCCTGAAACCCCTATTTTTTCAAAGATTGAAAAAATCTCAAGATTTTCATTTCAGCGAAAATCGCAAAAATGAAATTTTCGTTAAAAACGACACAGCAGAGAAAATCAAATTTTCATAAATTTGCATGATAGATTTATAATTTAAGTGCAACACCCGAAAAAATAATGACACATAAAGCA
>CAMAGG010000109.1 GCA_945833805.1 uncultured Clostridia bacterium
GGCGGGGCGAAAGCTGTTTTATTGGCAGCCCACTAAGGCGCAGCCGCCTTTGGCAATTCCGCCTCGCCGACACTTCATCTTTGCGCAAGATGATTTGCTCGGCGGGGCGAAAGCTGTTTTATTGGCAGCCCACTAAGGCGCAGCCGCCTTTGGCAGTACCCCAAATTACAATGACCTGAGAAGAGCATGATCCTCTCAGGTCATTTTTATGGTATGTTAAGTTCCTGCGCGGCGGCTTCCCACAGGGCTTCGTCAGTTACCGGAATCCCGGTTTCCCGCGACATTTTTTCCACCAGGCGGACTGCCATGACGGTGTAATTCACACCCTCCCGGATAGTTCCGATAAGTCCCCTGCCCCATACTCTGCTTTTCTCCAGAAGTCCGGACTGGGAAAACTCTGCGGCGGTTTTCTCAATGTCGTATTCCACCGAAAGTATTTCGGGTTGCCAGCAGCCGTTGTATTCAAGCATTGCGTACTGCGCTCTGGTCTGGTTATTGACCGGCATTCCCAGTGCGCCGGGGTTTACCAGCAGCTTGTCCCCGCGCCGGAAAACGAACGGAATATGGGAATGTCCGCAGAGGGTAAGTCGGGTTTGCTGCCGGGCTATCATCTGCTCAGCTTCGGGGGTGTCGGCGTGGAAAAGGTAATTGCTCTGCTCCGGAGAGCCATGGCAGGCGGTGAACGGCTCCGCTCCGGGCAGCTCCACCCGCATGGATATCGGCATTGAGGCAAACCAGTCCAGATCCTCGGCGGTGAGGTTTTCAAAGGTGTATTTCAGAGCACCGGTTTTTGAGCCGTATGTCCAGCCCTGAGGGGTATTACGGTTGTTCAGAATATAGTCCTCCCGGTTTCCCCTTATAAAGACGCATTTATGGGTTTCGGCGAATGTTCGGAGTAATTCCACGGTCTTGTGGGGATAAGGGCAGTCGGTGACATAATCCCCCAGAAAAACGTACCATTCAGGGCTTGCCGCCACCGAATGAGCCAGCACTGCTTCAAGAGCGGCGCGGTTGGAATGGATATCAGAGAGAACCGCTATGCGCATAAGTAATTACCTTTCTGTTACCAGCGTTTATGTTCATGAGGACAGCAGCCGCCCTTTTTCGCCGCCCTCAGTTCCACATAGCAGCCGCATTTCCGGCAGGTGCCGCTGACAAGCTCTTCACACCGCTTGCAGAGGGACAGCCGATGCTCGTACAGCTCCGGGTCTGCTTTCTGCGCCGGGGGCATTGCCGCGATACGCTGGCGTATTACCTCGAAAAGCTCCTGCTCGCCGCATTCCTGTAAAAGGCACAGGCGGCAGGGCTTGCGGCTCATGCTCATTTCAGCCGGACAGTTACCGCTGCAACGGAGCAGGGCGGCAGAGTTATCATAGCCTTTCCATCCGCAGTGTTCACGGAGAGCGGCTTTATCGTCACGTTTTCGGGGGCTTCAAAGCTGTTGAGGGAATGTACCTCCCCGGTGAGTATACGCCCCTCCGCGCCGGAAATATCCGAGAAAGCGGCGGCGATGTCGATAGAATAGCTTTCGGTGAGGGAAGCGTTGGAGAGGGTGACAAGCACATCCCCGTTCTTATTTACGGAAGCCGACTGGCTGACTGCGGGGACGTTTTCTGCGGCGCAGGTGTTCTCAATATGGCTGTAAATCAGGTCGGAGTCCTGATGCTCCTTGTACAGGTCGAAAACGTGGTAGGTCGGTGTCTTGACGGTTTTCATTCCCTCGGTGAGCAGCACTGCCTGCAAAACGTTCACCGCCTGCGCAATATTCGCCATTATAACACGGTTGGTGTGATGATTGAAGATGTTGAGGTTGATTGCGGCAACAATCGCGTCCCGCATGGTGTTCTGCTGATAGAGGAAGCCCGGATTTGTACCCGGCTCGACATCGTACCATGTTCCCCACTCGTCAACGATAAGTCCTACCTTATGCTCCGGGTCGTATCTGTCCATGATAGAGGAATGGCGGGTGACTAACTCCTCCATTTTAAGGGTGCTGCGGATAGTGTCGTAGTATTCCTGATCAGAGAATTCTGTCGCGCTGCCCTTATGGTTCCAGTCCCCGGTAGGAACTGTGTAGTAGTGCAGCGACAGCCCCTGCATATTCCACGCGCCGATCTGCTTCATTGTGACTTCCGTCCAGTTATAGTCGTCTGCGCTGGGACCGCTGGCGATCTTAAACAGCTCGTTTCCGCTGTAATTTCGGCAGTACACTGCGTAGCGGCGGTAGAGGTCAGAGTAATATTCCGGGCGCATATTTCCGCCGCAGCCCCAGCTTTCATTGCCTATGCCGAGGTATTTCAGCTTCCACGGCTGTTCTCTGCCGTTTTTCCGGCGAAGCTCCGCCAGCGGGGATACTCCGTCAAAGGTCATATATTCTATCCAGTTGGAAAGCTCCTCCACCGTTCCGCTGCCTAAGTTGCCGGCAATGTACGGCTCGCAGCCCACCAGCTCGCAGAAGCGCATGAACTCATGAGTGCCGAAGCTGTTGTCCTCCACAACTCCGCCCCAGTGGGTGTTTATCATTTTCTTCCGGGAGGACTTTTCGCCTATTCCGTCCCGCCAGTGATACTCGTCCGCAAAGCAGCCGCCGGGCCAGCGAAGCACCGGGAGCTTTATCTGTCGGAAAGCCTCTATCACATCAGTGCGGAAGCCCTCGGTATTCGGGATATCGCTGTTTTCGCCGACGTATATGCCGTCGTAAATGCAGCGTCCGAGGTGCTCGGAGAAGTTGCCGTAAATTTCGCGGTTGATGTGGGATTTTTTTTCAAGGGGGTTGAGGGTGAGCCGTAATGTTTTCATTTGATCAGATCCTTTCATTGTCTGTGATGTCGGCTGCGTTTATGTAATGCCGGAAATCCGCAAAGCCCTCAGGACGTTTCCTGATGCCTGCGGGCGTGGATACCTTATGCGGTGCGGGATTATATCAGCCGAGAATGCAGCCGGGCTTCTGGAGCTGACGGTAAAGCTTGTCTGTAATATAGATCTTGTGTGAACGGTCTGTGGGGTCTGCGTAGTAGTTCAGACGGGTGGAGATCTTGTCAGCGGGAACCGCAACGTGCATGGTGAGCTTCTTCATGCGGGTGACAAGCTTCTTGTAAAGCGCGGACATACACTCAGGGTGTTCCACGAAGCTGCCGTCCTCTCCTGTATATCCGCTGATGACATACAGCCGGGCGCGGCGCAGCGCAGTGTTTTCTGACTTGGTGGTGTAGCTTGCTTCTATAACAACATTTCCGTTGGCATTATAGCAGCCCAGCGGCAGCTTTTCGTTAAGCTCTCCCGCTTCCGGCAGATAGAAATAATACTGAGAGCAGCCTGCTGTGATTATTGAGGTGTCGGTGGAGGAAACTATCTTGCTGCCGTTCTGCTTGAGGATCACGCAGCCCATTTCAACTGCGGATTTTGCCAGTTCGACAAAAATTTCCCTCTCCATATAGAAGTGTGCCTGTTTTCCCATAGTTTTTGTCCTTTCAGTTTTGTGAAGTTATATTAAGCTGCCGTTTTCGTCAAAATTCGACAACGGCGGCTTTTTTTAAAAAAGGTATTGCATTTTCCCGTGATTTGTAGTAAAATACTAATTGGTGCTTATTCGCACTGAAAATTTAATACGGTGTTTTCTTTGATCAACCACCGTTAAAAAACAAGGAGTTTTTTTATGTCCAGAAACGAAATCTTTCAGACCAGAAACCTGGTGCGGCTGGCGCTTGTTGCGGCGCTGTATGCTGCGCTGACCCTCGCGATACCGGGGCTTAGCTTCGGAGCGATCCAGTTCCGCTTTTCCGAGGTACTTGTGCTGCTTTGCTTCTACCGTAAGGATTACAGCATAGCGCTGATCATCGGCTGCTTTATTGCGAACTGCTTCAGCCCGACGGCGGCGGTGGATATGTTCGTCGGCACGATGGCGACTGCGATTGCCGTCATTCCGATGTTCTATATCCGGAATATCTGGGTAGCTTCACTGCTTCCGGTGGTAAGCAACGGTATCATTATTGCGCTGGAGCTGCTTGTGTGCTACGGAAACGAGCCTCCACTGTGGTTCAATATGCTGACGATTGCCGCAGGCGAACTGGTCGTTATCACGATAATCGGCTGCCCGCTGTTCAAACTGGTGTTTGAGCGCAACCGCAGACTTATGGATATTATCGGAGCAAACAAGCCGAATTATCCCGTAAAGAAAGCAGTCATCGAAAAGAATTAATATTTTAATTCCTTCCCGCCAGCGGGGAGGAATTTTTTTCTGCGTTTATTACTAAGAGTTATTTAAGCAGAGAATTCCACTTGTGGTATTCCGGGTAATGCTGTTCCAGAAAAGCGTAGAATCTCGGAGAATGGTCGTGGTGCCAGTAGTGGGCATATTCATGCCAGAACACGGACAGGACGGTTTCCCTCGGATATGCGGCAAGCCGCGAGTTTATGGAAATATGCCCTTTTGTCCATGTACAGCTTCCCCAGCGGGACTTCATGTCCTTTATCGTGACTAGGGTCGGCGGAGGGTTCAGCCCGCGGCTGATAAGGGCGGCGCGAACCTCGTCGTTCAGTTCCCGGCAGAGCGAGGTGAAGCTGTCCGAAAGAAAGCTCCTCAGAAGCTGCCGGATATGCTCCGGATCGGGAAATCTTGTGAATACCCGTATCTCCTGCTGCTCCAGCACGGCGCTTTCGCGGCTGCTCATGATGACCCGTACGGGGTATTCCCTGTCCAGCCAGCGCAGCCGGTCGGAGTTTATCTCGGCTTCTTTGCTGCGGGCGTTCAGCCTTTCTATCGCACGTCTGATAAAATCCTGCTCGGATATTATGAAATCCTCAATACGCTTTACGCTCACCCGGTTGTTTGCGGAAATGCGCAGCGTTCCGTCCTCCTTTACCCGGAGGTTGATGTTGCGGACAGGCTTGCGGGTCAGCTCATAGAGTATTTCGCTGCCGTCCGGGAATTTCAGTGTTTTCATTCGAGGATATATTGTTTTACAAGCGGGTATACCGCCCGGTAGCCGTCCTCGTTTATGTGCATTCCCTCGATAGTGTATTCTGCCCGTAGGTTTCCGGCTTCGTCTTTAAGCGGCGCGTTTACGTCTATGTATTTTGCTCCGAAGCGCTCTGCGAGCTTCTGAACCTCTCTGTTCGCAGCGCAGATCTTTTCATTGCTGCGTATTTTAAGGCAGTCCTTCATTTCCGGGGCTGCGGCTTCATAATTCACCGGATAGTATGCCATAAGGTATATTTTTACTCCGGGAACGGAGGTTTTTACGGTATCAAGAATATGAGCGTAGTTATCCATTATGAATGGTATAGATCTTGAGGAGTCGCTCAGATCGTTTGTGCCTATGTTGATAAAAAGCTTGGCGGGCTGAAGCTCAATAATGCAGACATAGAGGTTTTCTATCAGCTCATCTGTGATAAATCCGCCGACTCCGCGGTTATATACGGTGACGGGCAGATTGTCTGCTTGTACGAACTGCTCCACCGGGAACATCTCCATAAGGGAAGATCCGGCGAACAGCACGCTTCCTTTCCGGGCGGTTTTGTTCATTTCCCGGTAGCGTTGGATCTTATATTCCTTTGTCCAGATAATTTCACTCATAACGCTCTCCGTGATGATTTATTGATGTGTTCTTATTATATCACTGAAAGCGTGAAATGTCAATTATATAGTAAGTGTTATAACGAAATAAAAGTCGATTTTTTGCCGGAATATATTGACAGATAAAGCTGAATATGTTATAATTAACGACCGGCGACACTGCGGGAATTGAGAAATGGAGGCAAATAAATGGAAGAGGTATGGAAAGAGTTATACAGAGCTGCGAAGGCAGTACAGAACGGCAGGCGGATCTCCGGATATATTGAGGCGGGAGAAGTTGCGGCGGCGGTGCTTTCTGAGTCCGGAAGAATTTATACCGGGGTGTGCATCGACACCTGCTCAACGCTTGGAATATGCGCGGAGAGAAACGCGATATTCAATATGATCACCAACGGCGAGCACAGGATAAAAAAAGTAATTGCCGTAATGCCGGACGGCAAGACTGGAGCGCCCTGCGGCGCCTGCCGGGAGATTATGGTGCAGCTCATGCCGGAGGATTACAAGAATGTTGAGATCATGCTGGACTATGAAGCCGGAAAGGTCGTTACGCTGGAGGAGCTTACTCCTGAGTGGTGGATATGACCCGGAACAGCCGGGAGGTGTGCTTGTTTTTTAGGAGGAACGCTGCTCCGGCGGTGGTAAATATACATTCCGGAAGCATATAGGCGAGATTATAGCACAGGGAATATCCGAGAGCGTTCCAGCCCTCCGGGGCAAAGGCGGCGAAGAAGATACTTCCGCTGACGACATGGTTTGCTAGACACATTAACGAGGCAAGAGAAATTCCTGCGATACAGCCGGGAGCGCCTTTTGTCCGGAAAATCCCTGATAATCCCAGAACGGTGAACGCAGCGAGATAATCAAACACGATACACCCCGCCAATGCCGCAGGAGTTAATCCCCAGCCAGCAAGCTGACCTATATTTACGGCAAGCTGCGACAGAGCGAACAGAAACGCGCATAATAGACCATGCTTGCAGCCGTACATGATCGACAGCATACACACCGGGAGCATACTCAGCAGAGTGACCGAGCCGCCGAGGGGCATTTCAATCACCTTTACCATGCTGAGGGCTGCGGACAGGGATATCATTACGGCGCTAAGGGTGAGTTTTTTTATATCGGGTTTTCGGGTTACAGACATGGATTAACTTCAGCGCTAAGGCGAGCCTCCTTTGGCAGCGGAATAAGAGGGGCGCTTTTCCTTTTTATTTTTATTATGCGCCGATACGTTAAAATTATCAGGAAAATTGATCTTGGGAGTATGTTGGAGTATATCAGTGGGTGTTGAGATATGATCCTTACTGTTTGTTTGGACTGAAATGAAACTTTATTCAATAAGATAAAATTACCCGGAGCCGATAATGGCTCCGGGTATTGAGTTTATTGATATGAGGGATCATAGAGCATTGTTCACTGCTTTGATAGAGCTGTTTGCTGTACTGATCGCGGAGCTGCACTCGGACTTGAATCCGGACAGATCGTTGTAGCCTGCCGTTGTGAATATGCCGAGAAGCTCGTCAAGATTCGATGTCAGCGAGGACAGCGAGGACTTTGCAGACGAGTATTCACTCGGAACACTGGAACTGAGAATACCGTAGTAATTCAGCACGGTCTGATAATAACCTGATGCTTTCAGAATGTTTGAAGCCTTGGTGTTGTAGATCGTTGCCATTACATCAGATGAATATTTGCTGCTCTTGAGGGAGGTAACAGCGGTCTGAACGGTAGTGAACTGAGATACCGCATTGGTCGCTGCGGCGGAAGCGTTGCTCATTATCTCTGCATAGGTGCGGGACTTGTCGGCATTGGTCTGGTTTGTTGTCTGTAAAATCTTGTAGTTGAAGCTGTTCTTTACTGCGTTGTTGAAGCTGTCCCACTTGCTTGCTTCATTGGAGGAATATTTGCTTGCGTTGTCGCTTGATGTGGTAACGTAGGTATAATAATCAGTATAAAGGTTATACAGCTTTTCAAGACCTGCGTAAGCGGAGGTGAACTGTGCGGAGGACGGTTCTGCGCCCTTGTAAAGGCTTGCCACGGTGGATTTGCCGCTGGACAGTGTTTTTGTCATATTGCTTGTAAAGAATGAGCGGGTCTTGCCTTCCTCAAGGGCATAGGTCGTTGCCTGCGCATAGAGATGAAGCTTTCCAACTTCTCCGGAAATTGCTTCAAACGCTTCAAGCATCTTATTACGCTGGCTATCCTCGTCGGATACGGTAGCAGAGGGCTTGGAAACGACGGGAACAGCGGTAGTTGCCGGCTTAACGGTCGTTTTTGCAGTTGTGGTCGTCTTTGTGGTCGCGGGGGTGCTGCTTGATTCGTCGGGCTTGGACGTGTCTGGCTTTGATACGTCCGGCGCGCTGGATTCCTCAGATGTGTTGTCAGACTCAGGTGCAGAGGAATCCGAAGATTCGTCCGGCTTGGAACTGTTTCCGGGGGTGCTCTCCTCCGGCTGTGACTGATCGGAGCTGTCAGCTATACCCGGATTGATGGGTTCATCGTCCGGCTCGGAAGCGACCTCGCTGTTCTGCGGGTCTTCGGTGGAGGTCTTGTTATCGCTTGTGACGGAAGATGTATTGCTGGTGTCAATTATATCGCTGTCGGAATTTTTCGGTACATTGGTGAATACAACGAGGGCAATTATGCCGGCAACGACTGCCGCAGCGCCGATAATAACGGGTATTGTGAAGACGCCGAACAGCTTGAACGGCTCTTTCTTCTGCTGGGTTTTTCCGCCGGAAACGCTTTTTCTGAGCGGCTTGACATTCCACTGGTTGGGGGAGCCGCAGTTCTTGCAGACTGCCTCTTTTTCGTACATATCCTGTCCGCAGTTGCGGCAGTAAACCAGCTTTCCGAGATCTGGCTCGGCGCTTTCCGGTTCCTCGGTTTTTGCGGGAGCGGGACGGTTAAGCGGGATCGGAGCGGGTTCAGGCTGGGTGTAAGCCGGAACTTCTGCGGCAGGCTGGGTGTAAGTCGGTTCTTCTGCGGCAGGTTCGGTGTAAGTCGGAACTTCTGCGGCAGGCTCGGTGTATGTCGGTTCTTCTGCGACAGGCTCGGTGTATGTCGGAACTTCTGCGGCAGGCTCGGTGTATGTCGGTTCTTCTGCGACAGGCTCGG
>CAMAGG010000110.1 GCA_945833805.1 uncultured Clostridia bacterium
GAACAGGATTTTGGAATTTGAAGAATAAGAGAAAACCGCACTGCTAAGCCGTTTGACGTAACAGTGCGGTTTAACCATGCTATACAGCTTGGCGGAGAAAGAGGGATTTGAACCCTCGCGCCGGTTTTGCCGACCTACTCCCTTAGCAGGGGAGCCCCTTCACCACTTGGGTATTTCTCCAAAATGCTGAAAACATAAATATTGCGATATGCATAGAATAAAGAGTGCGAGAAACACAATACTTTCTGAACACATCGTATATATATTATACCACGTCGGTCACAGTTTGTCAAGGGCTTTTTCAAAAAAATATAATTTGCAGAGGAATAAAGATAGTTTTTCAACAACTTTTTATAAAATGTGACAAAAAAATAAATTGTTCGTGTTAAATGCTAATTATTTAGAATCAGTCTGCCGATAAACTAAATAGACTGATTTAAAATGATCAGTGCGGAACAATTATAGAACAGGGGGCGCGGCTATGACAAAATCCAGCATAGTAGACAGCGTAATATGGAATGATTTTTTCAAGATTGCATGGGTAAATCTCATAACAGGGGAATATGAGTTCGTTAAAAATCTCGAAACCAGTGAAGAAAAGCCCTGCCTTGAGGCAGATACCATATATGATTATTCAGAGAGGATTGCGTCGTCCGGGCTTATTCACCCGGAGGACTTGGACGCATATAAGCACTTTACCGCGAAAGAGTATATCCTGCGGGAGGTAATGACCAACAGAAAGCGGATCACCGTAAATTTCCGCCACAATATGCCCGGAAGGAAAAAGCGCTGGATAAGGCTTGAGATCGTACTGCCGCAGGATTTCTCGGAGAACAATCCGTGGGCTGCGTATACATGGAAAGAGTCCGATGAGCAGATCTGTACAGTTGAGGACGCAATGCGAATGCTTTCTCAGTGCTTCCATAAGATACTCAGGGTAAATCTTACTCAGGATACCTTTGAGGTTATAAAGGCATATTCCAACGACCTGACTGCGGACAGCGGCTTCTCCGACCGGTTTTCCGAATGGCTGAGGAATATAGCCGCGATCGGCAAGGTCTACGGCGAGGATATTAAATCCTTTAACGAGTTCGTTAATTCCGAACGGCTGAAAAAGCGTTTCTGCGACAGCCGCGACTGCCTTCGCTTCCGTTACCGTCGTTTGTACGGAAATGAATATCGCTGGGTGTATATGGAGTTTCTTCCGAGCGTTGAATATACCGATGAAAACCAGATCGTCATTATGTACGTCCGTGATATTCACGATGATTATGTTTCAGAACTGCACCGCCAGAAAGCACTGGAATATTACTGCAACTACGACACGCTCACCGGTCTGCGCAGCCGTTTCTGCTACAACAGCTTCTGCCGCAGCTTTGAGCAGCAGGGGGGAGCGCTTGCCGTTCTTTTCGCGGACGTAAACGGTCTGAAATACACCAACGACACTAAAGGTCATGAATCCGGCGACCGGCTGATAACTGGCTTTGCGGAACTGCTCAGTTCTGAATTCGGCGTGGAATATTGCTACCGGATCAGCGGCGACGAGTTTGTTGTGCTTATTGACAACGCAGACCGGGAGGATTTCCTCAGCCGCGCGGAGAAGCTGCATCAGGAGCTTTTGCAGATGGAAATACCTATGGCTTCGGTGGGAGCTGCATGGGACGGTTCGGCGGGATCAGTGGACGCGCTGATCCGTATCGCGGAAACCAGAATGTACGAGGACAAACAGGAATTCTACAAGAAATACCCTGAGATGAAACGATGAACAATAACAAACAGCCTGAGAAGTGAAATGATCCTCTCAGGCTGTGATTTTATTCCTTTGGCAGCTTTTTCCGTATATCCGAAAGCCGCTCCAGTGCAGCGTTCAGCGTTTCGTCCTGTTTTGCGAAGTGAAGTCTGACATATCTGTTTTCCGGCTCCCGGAAGAAGCTTGAGCCGGGAACTGCGCCCACTCCGACATATTCCGCCAGAGCCTCGCACAGCTTGAGATCGCTGGCGTAGCCGAATTCCGACATATCCACCATGACGTAATATGCGCCCTGCGGAACGTTGTGCGGAAGTCCTATCCGGTCAAGCCCGTCAAGGAACAGTTTCCTCATGTGGGTGTATTTCTCCTGAAGCCAGCGGTAGTAATCATCGCCGAATTTCAGTCCCACAACTGCCGCTTCCTGTAATGGGGCAGCCGCGCCGACGGTCAGGAAGTCGTGGACTTTCTTCACCCGGTCGATTATTTCCGGGGGCGCGATGACATAACCAAGCCGCCAGCCGGTGATGGAATATGTCTTTGAGAGGGAACTGCAGCAGATCGTGCGCTTTCTCATTCCGGGGAGAGTGGAGAAATAAACGTGCTTGTACGGCTCGTAGACGATATGCTCATAAACCTCGTCGGTGATAACATATACGTCGTATTTCTCAGCGAGGTCTGCGATAAGCTGTAATTCCTCCCTTGTGAACACCTTTCCGCAGGGGTTAGAGGGATTGCAGAGAATGAGCGCCTTCGGGTGCTGTCTGAATGCGTCCTCAAGCACCTCTGCGTCAAAATTGTATTCCGGGGGAATGAGCGGGACATATATCGGCTGCGCGCCGGAAAGTATCGCGTCCGCGCCGTAATTCTCATAGAACGGAGAGAAGACTATCACCTTGTCGCCGGGATTTGTCACCGACAGCATAGCCGCCATCATTGCTTCTGTGCTGCCGCAGGTCACGGTTATCTCGCTGTTCGGGTCGATATCGTAGCCCATGTATTTCTTCTGTTTTTCGGCAACAGCTTCGCGGAAATTCTGCGCTCCCCATGTGGTGGCGTACTGGTGGAAATCCTCCTTTGTTACCTCGGCGAGGCGGTCGAGTATTTCCTGCGGCGGCTGGAAGTCCGGGAATCCCTGCGACAGGTTCACAGCGCCGTATTTATTTGATATCCGGGTCATGCGGCGGATCACGGAATCGGTAAATCCCGCCGTTCTGAGTGAAAGGTCAGTCATGATAAATTCTCTCTTTACTTTAAGTATGAAATATGGTCGTTCAGAATGTGCTTTTCGTCCAGCGCGGTCTTTATTGAACGCATTACCTCAAGATTGACGGGATCTGTCGCTCCGAGGAAATACGGACGCTTGGCAACTCCTATTCCATGTTCGCCGGAGGTAAGTCCGCCGAGGGAATAAGCGTAATTATACACGGTGGTCATGTTCTCATGGAGGTCATGCGTCCACTGCTCGTCTGTTCTGCTTCCGCGAACCATGCAGAGATGCACATTTCCATCGCCGGCGTGTCCGAATGCGACCATCTGCATACCGGTTTTCTTTTCGGTTTCGTGTACAAATCCGATGAAATCCGCGGTTTTGTCGATAGGCACTACCAGATCCACCGGCTCCTGCTCGCTGACTTCCTCGACAGCCTTTACAAGACAGCCCCGTATCTTCCAGATATCCACCGCCTGTGCAGGGTCGCTGAGGGTGATGTAATCCAGCGCGCCTGCTTTTTCCGCAACGGCTCTGACAAGCTTTGCACTGTCATTCACTGCGTTTTCCCGTCCGTCAAAGGTGAGGATTATGTATGCGCCCGCCTCAGGAACAGGGAATTTCAGTCCGGTGAATTTTTCTCCCAGCTCGATAACGCTTCGCTCTGCGAATTCTATCGCGGTGGGATTTGCGTTGGCGCGGATAATGCTCAGAACTCCTGAGATACCCGTGCTGAGGTCGGGGAAGGGAACTACCACGGAAAGGGATTTCTCCGGCTTGGGAACGAGCTTCAGAATGCACTTCGTGATCACCGCAAGAGTACCCTCTGAGCCGATGATCAGGTTTTTCAGCGACAGTCCGCTGGCGTCCTTGACGTTCTTGCTTCCAACGGTCATAACTCTGCCGTCCGCAAGCACCAATTCCAGTCCCCGGACGTAATCCCGGGTCACGCCGTACTTCACGGCTCTCATACCTCCGGCGTTGGTGGAGATGTTGCCGCCAATGGTGGCGATTTTCTCGCCGGGGTCGGGAGGATAGAACAGCCCCTGTGATTCGACCAGCTTCTGGAAGTCCTGGAGAACTACTCCCGGCTCGACTGTTGCAGTGAAAGTACCCTCGTCTATTTCAAGGACGTGGTTCATCAGCGACAGATCGAGGATTATTCCCTGACCGTGGGGAACTGTCGAGCCGACAAGATTTGTTCCCGCTCCTCTGGGAGTTACCGGAAGTCCGTTTTCGTAAGCGAACCTCATCACTCCGCTTACCTCCTCGGTGGAAACCGGGAAAACCAGCGCCGCCGCAGTACCTTTTAGCCTGCCCAGCGTGTCAGAGAGGTATTTGTCCTCAATACCGCCGATCTTTACCCGTGACGGGTCTTTAATAATCTGAAGCAATTCTTCCATGCCTATACTCCCTTTGCCAGAATTACATTCCGTGAATTATTCAAGCGTCCAAGCCGGAACAAAGAAGCCCTTGAACTTGGTATTGTAGATGTCGATAGTATCCTGAGTCTGATATTCCTCAACGATACGCTTGTAAACGGGGTTATCCTTGTCCTCAGTCCTTACCGCGATAAGGCAGTAGTAGCTGTTGTCGGCGTATTCGCTCTCCTTGTAGATGGCATCGTCTGCGGAAAGACCGCTGTCCAGCGCGTAGTTGCCGTTGATGACCGCAATGTCAACATCGTCGATAACAGAGTAAACAAGGTTTGCGTCAACCTCGACGAACTCGATCGGAACGGCATATTCGGTGATATCGGTGATCTCCGGAGAAGCTCCCGCATTCTCGTCAATGGTAAAGAAGCCTGCGCTCTCAAGCAGTCTGAGCGCTCTGCCCTCGTTGGTGACATCGTTAGGAACGCCGACCTTCAGGGTATCAGTGTAAGCAAGCGCGTCCTCGATCGTAAGCCCCTTTGAGGAGTAGATGTTCATTGCAATGATGAAGGTATCTCCGATAGGCGTGATATCATAGCCGTTTGAAGCTACGTCGTTGTTGAAGTAAGCGTGGTGCTGGAATGCGTTCATCTCGATCTCGCCGTTTGCCAGAGCGTTGTTCGGAATGTTGAAGGCTGTGAACTGCTCGTACTCGATGTTTATTCCCTCAGGAGCGAGCTTCTCTTTTATCGGATCCCAGATATCCTCGTAGATGTTTCCGGTAAGACCTATCCTTACGGTAACGGGGTTCTCAGGGGAGTATGCTGCCTCGCTTTCAGCCGCAGAGCTTTCGGCTTCAGAGCTTTCAGCCGCAGAGCTGCTTTCGGACGGAGAACTGCTGTCGGCGCTTCCCGAATCGGCAGTGGAGCTGCCGGAGGAGGCTGTGCCGCCGCTGCAAGCGGTGAGGGAAACTGCGGCAAGTACCGCTGTGAGTGAAAGTGCGAATTTATTTCTGATAGACATAGTATTTATCTCCTTTGATATGTAAATTATTTCTCGCTTTTCTTAGCGATTATATTTCCGGCGATCTGGATTATCTGCACGATAAGCACCAGCACGACCACCGCCGCGCATATAATATCGTAGTTGTTTCTCTGAACGCCCTGAACATAGGCAAAATTGCCCAGTCCGCCTGCGCCGACTGCGCCTGCCATTGCGGTAAGTCCGACGAGGTTAATGAGGGTTATCGTGATACCTCTTGAAAGAGCCGGAACGCTTTCCTTGAGGTATACTCTGAAAATTATGCCGATCTTTGAGCAGCCCATTGACTGCGCCGCCTCGATAAGACCCGGGTCAACACCTGCGAGAGCCGCCTCCGCCTGACGTGAGAAGAACGGAACAGTGCCGACGATCAGCGGGAAGATCGAACCGACAACGCCGATCGAAGTGCCGCAGATTATTCTTGTCAGCGGAATGAGCAGGAACAGCAGAATGATGAAAGGCACTGAACGAAGCAGGTTGATGATCACGTCAAGCACCCGGTAAACCGCCGCATTTTCCAAAAGACCGCCTTTGCGGGTGACTGTCAGCAGAATTCCGAGAGCCATTCCGAGAACCAGAATGAACAGCGCGGAAATTCCGGTCATTTCGAGAGTTTCAAGGGTAGCTTCCCCTAAAGCCGGGAGCTTCTTGAGGACATTCGGCATGATCTGTTCGATGAACTCAGGCACTCAGGATCACCTCCACTCCAACGTTGATGCTCCGGAGGTATTCCACCGCCGCGTTTATATCGGCAGGATCGCCCTCTGCGATCACCACAAGACCGCCTATCGGGTTTTCTCCGATGATCTCTATGCTGCCGAAGATGATGTTCAGGTCAATGCTGAACTTCCGGGAAATGCTTGATACAAGGGCTTCGCAGGCGCTTCTTTCAAGGTATTTGAACCGGAGTATCTGTTGACCCGGTTTAAGCTGCACCAGCGGGGACTTTTCCTCTAAAAGCGTGTTTATTCCGCTCAGACAGGAGGTAGTGTCCACAAATGAGCGGGTGACAGGCTGTTTTGGATTTGCGAATATCTCAAACACATCGCCCATTTCCACGACTCTGCCGTTTTCCATTACGGCGGTGCGGGTGCATATCTCCTTAACCACGTTCATTTGGTGGGTGATAAGCACTATTGTAATTCCCAGCTTTGCGTTGAGGGATCTCAGCAGCTTGAGAATTGATTCAGTGGTCTGCGGGTCGAGGGCTGATGTGGCTTCGTCGCACAGGAGTATTTCCGGATCGCTTGCCAACGCTCTCGCTATCGCAGCGCGCTGCTTCTGACCGCCGGAAAGCTCCGAGGGATAAGCTCCTGCCTTGTCGGAGATACCAACAAGCTCCAGCAGCTTCATCGCCTTTTCTTTAAGCTCCGAGCGGGAAAGTCCGCTGTACCGTATCGGGAAAATAACGTTCTGCAGTACTGTGCGGGAGGCGAACAGATTGAAATGCTGAAAGATCATTCCGATCTTTTTCCTCTGCCGCCGCAGCTCCGCGCCGTGCAGGGCGGTGATGTCCCTGCCGTTTATCAGCACTCTGCCGCTGTCGGGACGCTCCAGCAGATTGATACAGCGCACCAGCGTTGATTTACCGGCGCCGGAAAAGCCGATTATGCCGAATATCTCGCCCTTTTCTATTTCAAGGCTCACGTCGTCTGCGGCATTGAATTTCTTTCCCGCGTTGACGTAGGTCTTGGTTATGTGTTCAAGACGTATCATTGCTTCACCTCAGTTCATGAAATCATTCTGAGAATTGTCACATTCGTCCGAACCGGAAATTCCTGCGTAGAAGCTTTGTGAATATCGCGCTCATGAATACCGTTTCCTTTCTTTATGCCTATATGTTTGGTAGGCTTTATGCTATGTATTATATCAATAATAACCGATGTTGTCAATAGTTTTTTTATAAATCAGATAAATTTTATAGGTTTTGTATTCTACCTCTGGAAAAATTCAAAAAATTTGTTGCAAATGCACAAAAAACCGCCCCGGAAACTCCGGGGCATAAAAAATATGATCGTGTAATGTGGTTTTATCTGAGAATTTCCCCCGGCACGATATCCGCCATTTGCTTGTAGCCTGCCTTGCTGGGGTGCAGGTGGTCGCCGCTGTCGAATTTCGGTAGCATACGAGTGGGACGCTCCGGATCGGCGAGTGCCTTGTCGAAGTCAATGCAGCCGTCGATGAGCGGGGTGGAGCGTATCCAGTCGTTGAACTGGGAACGAACATCCTCCCGGAACGGTGCGTAAGTACGCCAGCCCTCGATAGGCAGCAGCGTCCCGACATACACCTTGTAGCCGAATTTCCGGGACTCGGAGATGTAGTACTCCATGAAGCTGATAAGCTCTCCGGGGGTGGGCATATCGCTCATCGGTCGGAATGGGTTCACCTCAGTGCCGACCGGGTGGATAATATCGTTTATCCCATGCTGGATAATGACCGTATCCGCGCCGTCGGTGGGGACTTCATGCTGGAACCGCTTCTTTCCCATAAGCCCGTAGGATTCGTAGGTTATGCAGCTGTATTCCCGAAGCATTCTCGTACCGCTTGCCGCCCGGCGGATAACGGCGGTGCTGAGTTTGTCCTCGCGGTTGCAGCGCAGTGTGAGGTATTCCGGCCAGTCCTGCGCGGTTATAGAGTCGCCGTAGCAGACGACCGTTCTGTTTTCCGGGGCGGTCAGCACAGATACATTGCTGAGAAAATAAATTATGCTGATCGGGCGCATTATATCGTTGGGGATAAGCTCCACCTCGGTCATGTCGCCCATTGCGTAGTATCCCTCGGTGAGCGGGCCTCTTGTGTACACCGCCGACCGCAGCTGGGTGAAATCCCTGAACCAGAAGCTTACGGTGATAAGGCTCTGGGGCTGAATTTCGCAGGGCAGCTCGTCGGAAACTATGCTGCCCCCGGCAGCTATCTCCGCTTCACGCTTTCCGCCGAAGGTAACGGGATAGAATTTACCGTCAATGAACACTGTTACCTTATTAAATGTGACAGGCTCAGTGCCGCAGAAGTTGTCAAAGGTGAGCCGCACCGCGCTCCCTCCGAACTGGGAGTAGATCGGGTAGCGGAAGGTGAGATCCTTGTTGTAGCTTTCGGGGCGGTTTTCTCCTATCGAGATCGCGTTGCCCCACACGCTTGCCCAGTGGTTGGTCATGATGTACCTCTCTTTGTACTACATTATATATGAATATCAAAAATCCGTTACCTATTATATAACTAAATTACCTGAAAGTCAAGCGGTGAAATATGTATTCAGGCTGTCGATAAACCGTCATCTTCGTCGTCACGCCGCATAACGGCAGGCA
>CAMAGG010000111.1 GCA_945833805.1 uncultured Clostridia bacterium
ATGCAAGCAAGCGGACGGCAAAGGCGTAAGCCGTTAATTGTGCGGTGTTGCCTTAAATCCACCGACCACAGATATCTCTCCGGAACGCAGAGTTTCTCTGCCGTTTTCCGTTTCTATCACCAGACAGCCGTTGTCGTCTATTTCAAGCGCCCTGCCGCTGCGAGTGATCTCACCCTGCAAAAAGGTGATATCCCTGCCCGGAACGATCGACCGCTCTCGGTATTTGTTCAGCAGCTCCGCCCGACCGCCGCTTTCTGCGTAGTCCAACAGCCGGGAGGCTATCTCAGCGCAAAGCCTGTTCCTTTCGGCAAACACCCCAAGCGACCCGGCAAGCCCGGCGATCTCCTCCGGGAAGCTTTCCGTGCGGATATTGATTCCCATGCCGACTATCACCGTTTCCGCCATGCCGCTCTCAAAATCGCTTATCGCTTCGGTGAGAATTCCGCTGATCTTTCTGCCGTTGTAAAAGATGTCGTTCACCCATTTTATCTCCGCTCTTATCCCGCATACCTTTTCGACGCTCTCAATGAGCGCCACTGCCGCCGCCATTGTAATGTCTGTGCAGTCGGAAAGCGGCTTGTGGGGCTTTAGTATCACGCTCATGTACAAACCTGTCCCCTCCGGGGAATAAAAGCTCTTCCCGAAACGTCCCCGCCCGGCAGTCTGACCGTCTGCGGCGATTATCGTGCCGTCCGGCATTCCGCGAAGCGCCGCAGACTTTGCCTCGGTGTTGGTGGAGGACACCGTGCGGAACACCTCCACCGGGTTTTCCCGGTATCTCTCCGGAAGATACAGCCGTATGCCCTCGGCGGTCAGCACGTCCGTTTCATTTTCGAGGATATAGCCACGGTTAGTTCCCGCTGAAATGCGGTAGCCCTCCTCCTGAAGCTGCTTCACTGCTTTCCAGACCGCCGCTCTGGAAACTCCGAGCCTGTCCGCAAGCTCCTGCCCGGATACCGCAGCTCCCCGCCGCTGCTCCAGAAGCGCGGCAACGTCATTCTTTATCGACATAAGTCTGCCCCCTGAATAGTTTTTCTGTTACTATTATATACCAAAACCGCCGTTTTTTCAATATGTGATTAATTTTTCTAAAACTACTTGATTTTTTCCCGGAAATAGAGTATAATAGAAAAGTAAATGATTTCAATAAATGCTCTCGCTTATGGGGACAGACCCTGTGCAACAGAGTGCTGTGAACCATGTCAGGCGGGGAACCGAGCAGCATTAAGCGGATTTCTCTGTGTGCCGCAGTCAGCCTGTTCCCATAATCGAGAGCATTTATATTTTTGTACAGGGGAGGTGCGGCTGTGTATCTGGCATTATATAGGAAATATCGTCCGAGAACATTTGACGACGTTATTTCTCAGCCGCATATCGTGACTACGCTGAAAAATCAGATAGCCACCGGGCAGAACGCCCACGCCTATCTTTTCACCGGAAGCCGCGGAACCGGCAAGACCACCTGCTCGAAGATCCTCGCAATGGCGCTCAACTGCAAGCACCCGGTGAACGGAAACCCCTGTCTTCAGTGCGAAAGCTGCCGGGAGATCGCCGACGGCTCCTCCACCGATATTCTGGAGATAGACGCTGCAAGCAACAGCAGCGTAAACGACGTCCACGAGCTTCAGGAGCAGCTTGCCTATACCCCGGTAAGCTGCAAATACAGAGTGTACATTCTGGACGAGGTTCACATGCTGTCAAAGGCGGCGTTCAACGCGCTGCTCAAGACCATTGAAGAACCCCCGCCCCATGTTATATTTATATTTGCCACCACTGAGCTTCATAAAGTACCCGCCACCATTCTTTCCCGCTGTCAGCGGTTCGAGTTCCGCAGGATAGACCTCGCGGACAGCTCCGCCCGGCTGATGAGCGTTGCGGAGAATGAGGGAGTTGCCCTCACACAGGAAGCGGCGGATATGATATCCCGGCTGTCCGACGGAGGAATGCGCGACGCGCTGTCGCTGCTCGACCGCTGCATCGCAATGAGCAGAGAGGTCACAGGAGAGGTAGTGCGAAACTGCGCGGGAGTGGCAGATAATCATTATCTGTTCCAGTTCGTGGATATGATCGCGGCAAGGGATATCCCCGGCTGCATTACCCTGCTGGAACAGCTTTATAAGGGAAGCAAGGATATCTCCCGCATAATGGAGGAACTGAGCGGAGTTTTCCGGGATATCATGCTTTGCAGCAGCGCTCCCGCCGAAAAGGAGCTGCTTTCCGTCATGCCGCAGGATCGCCCGGAGATAGAACGGCTTTCGGGACTTTTCAGCATGGAGGAGATACTGCGCTGCCTTACGCTTATTCAGGAATGCGTGGACAAGATCTCCCTCACCCGCAGCCGACGTACTCTGGCGGAAATGTGCTTTGTAAAGCTCTGCACCGGCGCTCCCACCGCTGAACAGGCTGCCGCAGCCGCTCGTCCGGCGATCTCAAAGCCGGCACAGCCCGCAAAGCCTGCGGAATACAAGCCCATGGGCAGCGAATTCGCGCCGCTTCCGGACGAAAAGCTGAAGCCCAAGCAGGCGCTGAATGTGAATAAGATCCGGGAGATCTTCAATCAGCCGGAGGAGGAAAAGCCTCAGGCAGAAGCTCCCGAAAAAGCCGCTCCCCCCGCGCAGGAACTTCCGCCAAAGCAGGAGCTGAAGCCGGAAACTGCGGCGAATATAAACAAGATCCATGATATATTCAATCAACCGGATCAGACAAACCAGACAAGCCTGCCCCCCGCCCCGACAAAACGGGAGCAGACTAAGGAAATAAACCCGCCCGCCGCTGACGAAGCGCCCCTGCCGGAACTTAACAGCAGACCTGCGGCGCCGGAAATACCGGACTTTGTTCCCCCGCCGGAAGAGCCGCCGGAGGAATTCATTCCCCAGAGGGAGTTTGAAACCACACTGGCAAAGCCCGCCGCAGCTACGGAGCAGATAAAGCAGGCTGAGAAGCCGGAGAAGCCGGTCAAGCCTGAACCCGCTCCTGAGCTGGAAAAGCCCGCAGCCGAAAAAACTGTGGAAGCTCCCGCCGATAGCGGTTATGAGAAGCTCACAGAAATTACAACGGAAGAATGGAATACCGTTCTTGAAAAGGTATCTCCGCTATATTCCGCTATGCTGGACGGCTCAGAGGTGAGCGTAAATTCCGACGGAGCGCTGGAAATACACTCCGGAAATCTTATGCTTCAGGGAATGATCAGCAGCGGTTATCAGGAGCTTGAAAAGGAGCTTGAAGCGGGATTTGGAAAGAAAGTCCGCGCGCTGGTAATAGGCACGGAAAAGGAAGAAACAGCCGGGGACGAAAACTCCGCTGTGAAAGAGCTGCTGGAAAAAGCAAAGCAGCTCAATATAGAAGTACAATATAAGTGAAAGGATAATATCACAATGAAAGCAAGATTACCCAAGGAATATCAGAACTCCACACCCAACATGAACCAGATGGTAAGAAAAGCCCAGAAGATGCAGGACGATATCGCAAAGATACAGGACGAGCTTGCCGTTAAGGAATTCACCAAGCAGGTGGGCGGCGGCGCTCTGGAGCTTGTTATGACCGGCGACAAGCAGCTCAAGTCCGTTACCCTGAAGCCCGAGGTCGTTGACCCGGAGGATATCGAAATGCTTCAGGATCTCATCATCAGCGGCGTGAACGAGATACTCAAGGAAGTTGATGATTACGGCGCGGCAGAAATGGAAAAGGTGACCGGAGGAGTTTCCTTCCCCGGCTTCATCTGATAGCATAACATAATACCATTCGGGCGGGGTAACTCCCGCCCATATATGTATGAACAGTAAAATTACCTCAGAGCTGAAGCTCCCGGCGGTGGGACTGGGGCTGATGTTCTTTGTCGGCTGCTTTTCAGGGAGCGTCCTCAGCCGGAATGCCGTAATTATTCTGATCGCGGCGGTCTGCGTCCTTGCGCTGGTGAGCTTTTTCGCCCGCCGGGGCAGGGTCTGGGCGGTCGGACTGCTGCTGGGTCTGGTAAGCATTACCTCATATCTTCAATTCTATGTCCAGCCGCTGGAGGATATGGCCGGCAACGATATCCGCGCGGAATTCAGGATAGTTTCACAGAACAGCTCCTATCCGGGCTGGAGCAGCTCCACTGCGGTATGCAACATAGACGGCTATCCTGCTGTGGTGTATCTTAACGGAAACTATCAAGCGGACATCGGCGACAGCGTTGACGCGCTCGTTACCCTCGGAAAAGCCCGGCAGAACGTCTACACCTTTTCGGACGGGATCGTACTCTCCGGAGAGGTGAAGCAGGTTTACAGCGCCGAAAGCGATTTCAGCCTGCTGTATTTTGCGGACTTGTTCCGGAATGCGGCGGCGGAGCGGCTTGACGGTCTTGGCGGCGATGAAGCGGAGCTTTGCAAGGGGCTGCTTCTCGGCAGGACTGACGGCTTTTCTCTCAGACTGCGCCGGGATATCACATACAGCGGAGTGAACTACATGACCGCCGTATCCGGCGCGCACATAACCCTCTGCATTGCGATACTGACTGAACTTTTCGGCAGGAAACGCCGCAGGCTATCCGCGTGGCTGTCAATAGCGTCCGTGGCTCTGCTGGCGGTGCTTTTCGGATTTGCTCCGTCGATCATGAGAGCGGGCTTCATGCTGATATTACTTAACTGCGGCGCATTATTCTGCCGGAAAGCGGACACGCTGAATTCGCTTTGTGTATCGCTGCTGCTTCTGACGGTATTTACTCCGTTTGCGGCGGCAGACCCGGCTTTGCAGATGTCCGCTCTGGGAGTTTTCGGCGCGGCGGTACTGGGAACAGCGCTAAACAGCCTGCGGAAATTCCGGTTTGAGCGCTTCCGGCTGCTCGCGCTTATCAAGAAAGCCGCAGTCATGTCGCTGGGCGCTATGGTGTGCATTGCCCCGGTGAGCGTTTCGCTTTTCGGCGGCATTTCACTGGCGGAGATACCCGCGTCTGTCGTGCTTTCGCCGTTCTTCACGGCAGCGGTAGTTCTGGGTGTTCTTATGGCGGTGAGCGGAATTCCGCTGCTGATAGTGCCGCTGAAGGCTGTGATGATCTGTTTTCGGTGGATACTCGGCTTCTTCGGGGAGATAGACGGCGCGTGGCTCGCTATGGATTTCCCCGCAGCTGTCCCACTCACGGCGCTGACCGCGTTCCTGCTGATGATCGCGGCATTCTCTCCGGATCATTCCAAGGCTGCGCTCCGCGGCTTCGCGCTGAGCCTTGTGCTGACGGTCTGCGTGGGTATTTCTTCCGCTCAGAACCGCAGGAGGATCGATTTCGTTTCCGACGGAATCAGCGGTGCGGCGGTGCTATGCAGCCGCAATGAAGCCGCCGTGATGATTTCCGGCAGCGGAGGAGAGCTTTCCTATCAGCTTTATAATGAATTTATCCGCAGCGGCATAACCCGAATACGGCTTATTAACGCGCCGCAGCTTGACAGCAGCGGGATTACAACGGTTTCCGAGCTTACTGAGCTGTTTCCTGCGGACAGCCTGCTCTGCCCTGAGGGACTTATCCCGCTGGCGCAGGGTCTTTGCTCCGGAGCAGAGGAATTAAAGCCCGCCGCCGATACGCTTTCCATAAACGGCAAAACCATAGCCTGCGCAAAATCCGGAAGCAATATTGAAGCGGACATAGTTCTGTATTACGGCTATACCCTGAAAGAGCCGGAAAACCGGGCGGCGCTTGCGCTGTACGCTTCATCAAGGCAGAATGTGCTGCCTGAGGGCGGCATCAATATATTTGACGATGCGCTGAGAATAGACCTCGACGCAACTGAGAACCTGTCTTTATAAGAAATTTGCCGAAAAGACGTGTGCATATTCTTGTGAAAACAGGTTCTGAATAAAGGAGAACAACATGGCTGAATTTATTTCCGCTCCGCTGGCGCTGGCTGCGGAGCAGTTCGCAAAGCTGCCTGGAATAGGAATAAAAACCGCGCAGCGGCTGGCTTATTATATGCTTAATCTTCCGGCGCATGAGGTGGAGGAATTCGCGGACGCGCTGGTAAAAGCCCGCAACGGCGTGCAGCTCTGCCGCTGCTGTCAGAACTTCACCGACCGGGAGGTATGCGAAATATGCGCGGACGAAAGCCGCGACAAGAGCGTTATCTGCGTGGTGGAATCCCCGAAGGACGTTTCTGCGTTCGAGCGCTCCGGCGGGTTTGAGGGCGTTTATCACGTCCTGCACGGACTGCTTTCCCCGATGGACGGGATCACCGCCGAAGATCTTAAGATAAAGGAGCTGATGAGCCGTCTGTCCGACGCGCGGGAGGTCATTATGGCGACAAATCCCACGGTGGAGGGAGAGGCTACCGCCGTATATATAAGCCGCCTGATAAAGCCTATGGGGATCAAGGTTTCCCGGCTCGCCTACGGACTTCCAGCCGGATCTGCTCTGGAATTCGCAGACGATGTTACCCTTTTGAAAGCGCTTGAAAACCGCAACGAGCTGTAATAATATCTGAAGAAATAAAAAAGTCCCGCAGCTGTGCTGGCTGCGGGAAATAAATGTGTATCTGCGCGAAAAAAGGAAGGAAAACGCGCAGACATTTTCGATGAATACTCATCATAAAAAGGGGAGGTAGGTTATGTGAACGCCGCATATAAGCGGCGGCTTGTCGGCAGTAACCTTTTCCATTGGTTTCCTGCTGTGATTATATGATACACTCTGTGTATGAATTTAGCGTAACGGGTTTGTGAAATAAAGGTGAAAGATTTCTGCTTAAACTGTGCTAAATCCGCATTATACAGAAATTCGGGCAAAAAAAGAAAGAGTGATAAAATGAGCAATACCCCTGAAAACAATCCCCGCTCGGAACTGCTGGGAAATGCGCCGGTAACGTCGCTGATGATAAAATTCGCCGTTCCCAGCATTATCGCCATGCTTGTCGGCGCGCTGTATAATATCGTTGATCAGCTTTTTATCGGCAATGCGGTCGGACAGCTTGGAAATGCCGCCACCAACATCGCGTTCCCGCTGACTACCTCCTGCCTTTCACTGGCGCTTCTGTTCGGAATAGGCGGCGCAAGCTGCTTCAATCTGAGCATGGGACGCGGGGAGCGGGATAAAGCCCCTTATTTCGTTGGAAATGCAATAACAATGATGCTGATATGCGGTATCGTTCTTCTGGTGGTCACAAAGCTGTTTCTGACGCCCCTGCTGATTTTGTTCGGCTCTCCGGCGGACGTGCTTCCGATGGCTCAGGAATATGTCGGAATAACCGCGTGGGGCTTTCCGTTCATGATAATCACCACCGGCGGCGGGCATCTTATCCGCGCCGATGGAAGCCCCCGCATGACTATGGTCTGCAATCTGCTGGGCGCAGTGATAAATACCGCCCTTGACGCGGTGTTTGTACTAGGTCTGGGCTGGGGAATGAGCGGAGCGGCTTATGCAACGATAATCGGACAGATCATATCCGGATCTGTTGCGATCTTATGCCTTGCCCGCTACAAGACTGTCCATGTAGGAATAAAGCACCTTATACCCAACCGGAGATACACCCTGAAAACAATAGCCGTGGGTATGGCAAGCTTCTTCAACCAGCTTGCAATGATGATCGTACAGATAGTGATGAACAATCTTCTCAGGCACTACGGAGCGCTTTCGGTCTACGGCGAGTCGGTGCCGATCGCGGTTTCCGGAATTATCATGAAGATCAACCAGATCACCTTTTCCATAGTCATAGGACTTGGACAGGGTGCTCAGCCGATAATCAGCTTTAACTACGGAGCAAGAAAGTATGAGCGCGTGCGCAAGGCGTTCCGGGCGGCGATATCTGTCGGGGCGTCAGTCGCCGTCACCGCATTTATCCTGTTCCAGCTTTTCCCGCGGGAGATCATTTCGATCTTCGGCAGCGGCACAGGTGAATATTTTGAGTTCGGCATGAAGTTCTTCCGGGTGTTCCTGTTCTTCACATGGCTCAACTGCTTGCAGCCGATTTGCTCAATGTTCTTCACTTCTATCGGAAAAGCGATAAAGGGCGCGTTCCTGTCGCTGACAAGACAGATCCTGTTTCTGCTGCCGCCGATGATACTCCTGCCGATTACAATGGGTATCGACGGCATTCTGTGGTCGGGACCTATCGCAGATCTGCTTTCCGGAATAACTGCGGTCATTCTGTCGGCTTGGGAGTTCAGGATCATGAGAAAGCAGGAAAATAACCTGAAGTAAACGGCTCATTCAAAGAACAAAACCACTTTTGACACGGTATCAAAAATTGTTTCATATTGTAGAAACACATCAATTCACATATCCTGCTTCTTGAACTTGGCGTAGGCTTTAATACGCCTGTAATAATTAATACTAATAACCATTTAAATTCAGGAAATCTTTTCAGAAATCCAGCACCGCTCTCGTCGTCAAAGAAACTTGAGCGTTTTCCGCGCAGCGGATAATGCGTACATACAGTACGCCTGCGTTTCTTTTCCTAGGGATAAGCTGATTAAAACAAAATCGCCCCGTTCAAACGCGCATACTCACGCGGCTGATTTTGTTACGCTTCGCTTTAATCAGCTTATCCTAAGATAACGAGCAGATGCAATGATAACTCCAAAGCTGAAAATAATAATTTTGCTGTTCTTGCAACAGGGCAAGGCAGCGTTCAGGCTGTCGTTCATAATAATTC
>CAMAGG010000112.1 GCA_945833805.1 uncultured Clostridia bacterium
ATCGGAGCAGCTATAGCATTGGTACCTATTGTTTATGAGATGGTCATGTTAACAATCGATGCTATTACAAAAATGATTAACAAAAAGAAAACTCAAACGGTTATTGCTCAAATAGCACCAGCGATTGAAGAAGTATTTAAGAAAGGAGAAATTAAAAATTTCACTCCTGAACAATTACAAAAGCTCAAAGATATTAAGCCTGGAGCTGTTACCACTTTGGAATTAAATAGCAATGGCAAGATTAAGAAAAGTAGCATTAAGTGTTATGATAAGATTGATGACATTGTTGTTTCTCAGCTTAATAAAAACGATGGAATTATCACAGTGGGGACCAATACATGATACTGTATCTTCTATATGTGAAATCAGCAATCAATAAACAGTTCACACAGCACATATTGTTCAGCAAAGTCAGCGAAGCAGTTCAGAATGTTTTCAAGACTAAGGAACATATGGAAATCATACCTGTAATGTGTGACAGCATACCCAATTACGAGATTTGCCTCGTAATTAAGGCTGATGTTTCGATTTCTGATAAGCAATCAACTGAGCTTTCAACTAGAATAGAGTTTGCAATCAAAGAGGATCAAAGAGCATACTCTAAATCATTTCGTGTTTCAATTAGGGTAAATCCCAACGCAAATTTTCCACTCGAAGCAGGTTCTGATTCCTCCGGCGATAACGAACTCGACTATCAGAAACGTGCAGAGAACTTTTCGGCAGTTGACCCTGAATACACCTTTGAAAGAGTTATTCTGCCGGAATCCGTTCGAGAACGAATTGATGAAGCGCTTAATATTTTCAAGTACCAAAGTAAAGTTTTCGATAAATGGGGTCTTCGTGAAATAGAGCCACATCCGTCGTCATCGTTAAGCTTTTACGGACCATCGGGAACAGGCAAAACAATGGCTGCTGAGGCAATCGCAAGCAAGCTTGGGAAAAAGATTCTTCGGGTAAGCTATGCAGACATTGAAAGCAAATTCCATGGTGAAGGTCCCAAGATGGTGAAAGCAATATTCTATGCAGCTGAGCGGGACAATGCGGTTCTGTTTATTGATGAAGCTGATTCCCTACTATCTAAACGGCTTACTAATGTATCATCGGGTTCGGATCAAGCTATCAACTCAATGCGAAGTCAACTTCTTATAAGCCTTGAACGCTTTGAAGGTATCGTTATCTTTGCAACAAATCTTGTTGTAAACTATGACCAAGCGTTTCTTACAAGACTAATCAGTGTTGAGTTTATGAAACCGGATGAAGAAGCACGCAGGAAAATCTGGGAAGTCCACATAAAACCAACAGGCAATTCCAAGCTCAATATTCCACTATCCTCTGATGTAAATATCGACGAGTTATCTGCAAAATATGAGTTCTGCGGTCGTGAAATAAAAAAAGCGGTAATTTCTGCTTGCATAAAAGCGGCTGTCAATCAGCAAGCCTGTGTCAATCAAAGTGATTTAATCAGAGCCTGTGACAGAATTGTTGAGGAAGAAGAATCGCTGAAAAAGGCAAGCGACTATACTGATTCTAGAATCAAACCAGTCTCTCCGGAAACAAAAGCGACTGTACAGAAAGCAATAGTCCAAAAGATTGCTGAAGGTGCGATATCGGTTGATACACCTCAGGAAGATAACACATCTTCCCTTCTACCAGTCTAATACTGTATGGCTGCGGTGAAAGATGTACTTCCGATGTGGAACATATTACGGTGCTTTTCACAATAGTCGATTTAATGCTAGTTATAGGATATGCGTAACTTTTCTGGGTTCACTTATATATTATATAAAAGTAGCAAGAGATACGCTGCACTATTCCCTTAAGGAATAAAGCTTCGTCCCCTGAGCCTCACGGCTCGGGGGATATTTTTGTTTAGGAGGAAATGCCTATGTTCAACAACCAGCGCTATGTCACGCGCGGCATCAGCAACGAGCTCCCGCTGATGCTGCAAATAATTCTCCGGGGGCTTATAGATTCAATGGAGGTGGTCGAAAAGGACTACCTGCAAGTCTTTCATGAATTATATATTCTCCTTACCAAGAGGAGGTAATCATCATGCAAAAAAGCATTTTACAACCGGAAGCGTTCGCCGGCATAAGTCCGGCTGACGCTTACCGCACAATTTTCAAGAACCAGCACGGCAGGACAATCTACCTGTCGCTGGAAATCAACAGTACACAGTGTACCATAACCGACTGCTTCTACACCGACCGCGGCGGAGGTCGTTCCGAAGCCAATCATTCCAAGTCAAGACCGCTAAAGCTAACAACAACCGAATTACCTATCTATGAACTGCTGAATGTAATCGAAGCGCAGCTCGACAAGAAATTCTATGGGGTGGAGCTTGTTCAAAACTCCACCTGTGATATGACACTCAATGAATATCTGAATTACCACGAATCACTTACACGAACCAAATATCATTTTCTCATCATGGAGGGCAGCGGAGATACTGTCAACGGACTGCCCTCAAAGCTGAGAACAAGGCTAAAGAACAAGCTTCACCGCTCAATCTATCTGGAACTTGAATACTACAAGGACGGGAGCGGCGTTGTAAAGCAGTGCTTCTACTACGACCGCTCATATTTGCGCAGCGACCTCAAGGTCACTCCCCCATCGCTGATAAGCTGTTTCTTCCCATACACACGGGAAGGCATTCTAAATCTGGTGAATAAAGAAATTTGTTGTAATTTCACACATATAATTATTACCGACGGAACCGAGGGCATTGACCTTGATTCCAACACTATTCCAATATGCGGCTCAATATAGGAGGTATTTTTATGGCTGAACTAATCACAAAGTACACAGACGCAAAGAACAACATACACAGCGTACAGCACGTCACATTGCCCGATGAGAAGAAACCCGAAAAGCAGCAGCTAACCGAGGAACTCTATCGGGTACTCTCACAGAAGCTAAAGTTTTCTGTGATCAAATAACTAAGGAAACGCTGATTAAAACAAAATCGCCCCGTTCAAACGCGCATACTCACGCGGCTGATTTTGTTACGCTGCGCTTTAATCAGCGTATCCTTAACACTCAATGCCGGAGGAAAGGAGGTGTGTCATGGCTATTGTGTGTTATGCCCGTAAATCGGTTGAGCGTGAAAACAGCATAAGCTGCGAAACCCAGCTGCAATACTGCAAGTCCGCGCTGAAACCCGATGAACGCGACGAGGAGATTATCACAATCGTTGACAACGGTTTTTCCGGTGGGAATGTGAACCGAGACGGTTTTCAGAAGATGATGAAGCTGATTGAACGCGGCAAAGTAAGCAAGGTCGTTGTCTACAAGCTTGACCGAATAAGCCGCTCAACTGCTGATTTTGTCAATATATTGCAGGTGTTCAAGGAGCATAATGTTGAGTTCGTTTCCTCGCAGGAAGCCTTTGACACATCTTCTCCCTACGGCGAAATGATTACTAAGATACTTATGGTGTTTGCGGAGTTTGAACGGACTTCCACCATAAACCGCGTAACACAGGCGTATGCCCACCGCAGCGAAATGGGGTTCTACATGGGCGGCAGGCAGCCTTACGGCTTTGAACTTGTGCCGACAATCATCAACAACATCAAAACCAAAATGCTCTCCCCAATTCCCGCCGAAGCGGAGCAGATACGGTATATTTTTGAGGTCTATGCACAGGAGAATGTTTCGCTGCGCAGGCTGTTGGATATTCTTATTGCCGAGGACAAGAAACCGCTCAACGGCAGCGATTGGACTACTGCAAAGCTGTCTGCGATTCTGAAAAACCCTATTTACGTCAGGGCAGATTCAGACGTTTACGATTATTTCAGTAACCACGGCGTTCACATGGTAACAGACTGTTCATCATTTACAGGTGAATACGGCGCACAGCTTTACGGCAAAACCAAGCACAAACGCGGCGACCCTGACTGGTCGGATATGAAGCTGGTACTGCTCAATCACGGCGGGCTTATCAGCTCGGATATCTGGCTGAAATGTCAGCGCAAGCTTGAACAGAACAAGCAGGTACATAAGAGCGTTTCCAATCAAACAAGCTGGCTCGCAGGCAAAATCGTCTGCGAGAAATGCGGTCACACAATGACTACGATTAAGGGCAAAATCAACAAGAGCGGCGTAATGCGGCGCTACTTCAACTGCACGGGTAAATCCCACAAGCGCAAATGCACAGGACCGAACACAACGATTTATGCCGATGACCTTGAAGATATGGTGTACGATTGTATCACTGAAAAGCTGTCCGAACTCAAAGACTCGGGAAACACAACCACCAAAGGCGATATCCCGGAGATAAACGACCTCAAGCTGCGGATAAAGGCTATCGAAAAAGAGGAACAGCAGTTGGTTGACATGATGCTTTCGGGACAACTAAACGACGCTCTGTTGGAACTTGTCAATCACAAGGCTGCCTCTTTGAAAAGGTCAAAACAAGAGCTGCATGAACGCATTGACACATTGAAAATGAATGCGGCTGAAACAAGCTCTATCGTAAACCTCGCAAAATCATGGAAGAACGCCGATTACGACCGCAAAAAGGCTGTGGCTATGATAATGATACAGAAAATCATCATCAGCGAGGACGGAAACGTTAAGATTATATGGAATATATGAGCTGCCGGGTCACATTACCCGGCAGTTTTTGTTTCCATAAAACGGGGTATAAAAAGGTGCAGAATATTCCACATTAACTGGATTGAATTGTGTGTCATGTTTATGCTATAATCGGTAAAAGGGGGGTTATTGTCAATAATTGAAGTTTTATCAGTCCGGGCGCAAATTCTGCTGCGCCTAAAATCACTTACAAAAAGGAGAGAAACACATGAACAAATCGCTTATCGTTAAAATCGGCGGAACGGTTTCCGCACTGATATTCGCATTGGGTGCGTTTATTCCTATCGCTTCGGTTGAGTTATTCGGAACAAAGATGAGTACGGCAATGACCGACAGCACCGACTGGATATTGGTTGTGCTCACCGCTTTGCTTGGAATTGCGGCATTCTGGCTTTCGGAGGATATTTCGGTTGACATTTGTGCAGCTACGGCAGGTTTGATAGCATACGGAAAGCTGAACAAATTCTTTGACGAGAGTATGGAACAGGCTTCGCAGTTCATCACAAAGGAAGGCGGTTTTTACTGCCTTCTCATAGGCGCAGTTCTTCTGGTTATCTTCGGTATCGCTTTATGGTTTATAAAGGATACTCCCAAAGCGAAGAAAAAGAAGAAAGAACCTACCAAGAAATGCCCGTTCTGCGCAGAAACTATCAAGGCTGACGCATTATTATGCAGATTCTGCGGTTCTAAGCTTGAACCCGTAACCACAGAAGAAGAGCCTGAACCCGAAGAAGATAACAGCTGGAAAGGTCTTGCTAAACAGGGCGGTCGCCTTGTGTTGAGTATTGCTATGCTTATTGCTTGCGCAACTCTCATGGCATTTGTTGTAATTGGCGTTTTTGGAACATCACAAAGCACAGAGAACTCCGGTGAAAGCAGCAATGTATCTGCGGAATACGATAATTCCGGTGACAATCCATTCGACTATTTCGGCGAAAATGCTTCAACGCCCGAGGAAAGCGAGCCTGTTGCTGAACAGACAACTGCGGCTACAACCACTACTACAACCACAACTGCAGCAACCACTAAGGCTACAACCACGACCACAGCAGCTCCCGAGCCCGAAAATGTTATAGATTCCGCACACCCTGTCGAAGCGTATTTCATGCAGAATGATAACTTCGCAAGCGGAGCGGTTGAGGGTGCAGTACCATACATACAGCTTTATTCCGACGGAACCTTTGACTTCCAGTGCAACAAGTACTCTGACGTATTGACCTACACAGGAACATGGGAATATATGCAGTCAAGATGGGGATTCAATTTTGTACTTACCGTAACCGACAGCAACTATGGAAGTGCAAGCAATGAAGTCAAAAACACGCCTATCACGCTTTCGTATTTCGGTGATAATGAATCGGCAGAGATTTCTTACGCAAATGACGGACATTCAGGTGTTTATGGTATGACAACCCCTAACAGCACATTTGAGGTTATCTACTTCAACTACCTTGCGTGAGTTGAGTGTATGATATAAGCAATTCGGCGTATTTTTGCCTGTCAGAAAGCGCACATTATAAGCAGAAACAGTTCGGCGGTGTTTGGGTCTGGCACTCAAAAATCCGCCGAATTTCTGCTTTACTGCAATAAATCAGGCGGAGAACAACTGCTCTCCGCCTTTGGCTTATTTTGCTTTGAATCAGGCTGATTTGCCCTCAAAGTGCTTTTTTACCTCGTCAAGAGGGAGAGAGGTAATATACGCAATTTGCTGAAGATCTCTCATTCCATTATCCCATAACCTAATTGCCACATCAATCATTGCCTTCTTTTCAGCTAGTTGTGCAGCCTGTTTCGCTCTCTTCTCTGCGTAATCTTCCATTATCTGGCACATTTTATCAACCCTCTTTGCTTACTCGGAGAAAGGAACACTCACATCACGTTATGCAATTTTACCCTCAAACAGCTTTTTCACAACATCAAGAGGGAGCTTTGTGAGTTTGGCAATCTTTTCAACATCTCTAATGCCGTCTTTCCAAAGTTCGACAGCAATTTGTTTAGCTCTCTTATCAGCGTAATCTTCAGCGTAATTCTCCACTATCTGACACATGGTATCAACACCCTCCTTGCTTTCCTTAAAGTACTCCGTCCGTCTGGACAGAAGCTCATAGTTCATTTTATGCGGGTCCTTGCAGAAGAAATCCTGCATCAGCTTTCCAACTGCCGAATCATCACGATTCTCGCCGTTTACATATATTATGCTCGATTCATCATCGTATATCGCATGACCCATATTTGTTATGCAGCGCGATATCGTGTACATCGGCAGACCGCCCCTGAAATAATCATTTTCGGTTATGAAAATAACATAAGTCTTGGGTAGTTTTTCAAAATCTTCTCCGGTATCAAGGGTATTAGCGTCCATAAGACTGCTGTTATACCGTCCGCGCTTCGGTAATGCGCCCTTGTCGCTGCGCTGTACCTCAACATCATACTTTGCGCCTGTGCTGTCAACGGCGTAAATATCAAGCTTCGCCGAACGCCCCTGAATGTTTTTCAGTTCGTACTGCGTTGATGTTTCCTGCACCGTGAGATCGTCACGACCGAGAATTATCCTGAGCAGCAGCTCCGCACAAGCCTTATCCTCAAACACCTTGCTCATGAATGTATCGTCAATCAGCCGGAAGTTTTTGATAAGTTCCTCTTTATCTTTGCGGTCATCGAATAACTCTTGTTCATCTGCCATTGGAATCACCTTTCCTTTAATAAATTATAGCATATTTATGCGAAAAAATCAAGCCCGATATGTATGCCGGAAACACCCCTGATTTCTGCTTAAATTAGTATGCTTTGCATCGCCGAAACGCTGGAAATGTACCACTTCTCTCTCCCGCAGGAACCTTATAACTTCGTTTACGTCCACGTCATCTGAAAGCCGCAGAATGTTATCATAAGTAGCGCGGGCTTTCTGCTCCGCCGCCATGTTCTCCACAAGATCAGCTATCGGATCAGCCTTGACCTGAAAATATGAAGCAGTAAACGGAATTCCTGCCGCACTAGCCGCATACACGCCATTTGCATGGTCAACATAGTAATCTGCCCTGCCGTATTTGTCAAAGCTGCGAGCGCCCTCTCCGTCCGTAAGCTGACCGACAATGCTTCCGATGATCTCAAGATGAGCAAGCTCCTCTGTGCCGATATCGGTGAGCAGCGCCTTGCCCATATTATCCGGCATGGTGAACCTCTGAGAAAGATAACGCAGTGATGCGGTCAATTCCCCGTCCGGCCCGCCATATTGCGAAAGAATTATCCCCGCAAGTCTTGGATTTCGGTTTCTTATGCACACCGGAATCTGTGTCCTTTTTTCATAAATAAACATATCGTGTCACCTCTTCTCAATAAACGGCGCCCATACGCCCTCCGTCCAATCCCAAACTCCATTCTGTCCAGCGCTGCACGAAGTCAGAGGATAGAAGCAATCCTCAAATGCAGCCTTGCAAGCCTGGTATTGCCTGCATGCCTCAGTGAACATCTCAACAGCGCGTGTGTCGTCCGGATGTGTGTCAAGATACAGCTTCAGATCCTGCGCAAAAAAACTTGCCTCTGCAATTGCCCAGAGCATTTCTTCTCTGTTGGTTCCATTTCCCTGCTGCGGCGGCACCGCCTGACGGACGGGACGCTGCGGCATTGAGTGGCGGCGGCTCATATTATTTTCCATTGTACAGCCCCCTCTCATACTCCTCTATTGTAATGTTCAGCTCAGGGAAGATCGTCCCCGCCTTCAATGCCTTGTTAGGCGAATATACCTTTTCCATGCGCTGATTCGGCACATAGCTGTAACCGGCCTTTTTCATCAGGTTAAGCTCGTTTCCGCTGATCATTTTTATATCCCCCTTTCATGGTATTTGCTGTGTATGTCAACACAGCATGCGATATCTTCGCTGTTTATTTATATGAAATCCGCCGTAATTTGGTTACAATTACCGCTTGTCTGTAATAATCCCGGATATGCGCAAATAAAATTAATCAGAGCCTGTCTTATTACGCGCAAAGAAAGGGATAACTTATGAACA
>CAMAGG010000113.1 GCA_945833805.1 uncultured Clostridia bacterium
AACTTATCGTTATATCGTACATTATTATAAATACCTTGATAATTTTTCCTTTGCAAAACAAAACATACCGGGAGCGGATAAAAATCTGCTCCCGGCATTCTGCATAATTCAACCCAGCTTCTGCATTACCTCCGGTTTGAACGGAAGCGTTATTTTGAACGCTTCGTTAGTTACGTCCAGCTTGTAATTCACAGAGCTGTCTTTGTATGAGTCCGCTATTTTCATCAGACCAGTACCATAAGCCTCAACATAACCCAGCCGATAGAACACATTAGCAAGCTTGTAGTTACGGCAGACAGACAACCCCAAATTTACTGTGGATAAGGAGATTCCCTGTGGCAGACCGCCGATAGATGCTATCTCGATACGGTCGCTGTAAAGGCTAAGTAGGGTAGGGCTGAGCACGGAGTAGTCACGGTGGATAATGGCATTCAGAACGGCTTCGCGAGCGGCGTCACCGGATACTGCCGGGGTGTCCCTGCGAATAAGCCCTTCGTATTCCGTGAGTATGGGCATGTGCATTTCTATATATGAGAAAGCGTCCTGCATTTGCTTGAACAGGGAACCGCTGAATTCGCTTCTGGTTCGGAAAGTCGTGCGGTCGTTACCTTGAAAGACGGCAGCTTTTATTATGTGCGGACATTGGTCTGACAGAAGAAGACCCAGATTTGTGTATTGCCCGTCCTTGTCGCGAATACCCAATGTCTGCTGCTGAATTTTTTCGAATTCTATATTCTTGGTTTTGAATTCCTGCGTTGCAGTAATGAATGTAAGCTCCTGATCAAGTGATCGCAGATTCTCGTATACGGTGCCGTCCGTTTCTACGATCATAGCTTTTATGCGTTCTTCTGAAGCCGGAACACTGGAAGTACCCTGCCGGACGTAAACACCCTCCGGGCGTATTCCCTTTGATTTCAGATAGTATGGTTTTCTTGTACCGGACGATACATCCACCCTGATATATTTCATACCATTTTGTTCGGATATTTCAGCAGAAATAAACAGAGTGATGTCAGGGGATATGCTGTCACGAATGAGGTTAGTAAGCCTGCTGTATTCAGCGTCGATATTGTCAATGCCGATAACCCTGCCGGAATCTTCAACACCATAATATATCGTACCGCCGGAAGTGTTGGCGAACGCAACGATCTCTTTCATTGATTTGTCAGTAACCGTACTCTTGAATTCTGTTTTGTCGTTTTCGTAATTTAGCATAAACTCACGTCCCTTCGTACAATAGTATAGCATATCTTGTGAGATAATTCAAGAGGGTATTGGAATTAACAAATCACTTTTAATATAGTGCAGTAAATAAATTATGCTATTTACCTCTTGGCAAATCATGCTTTTTGTGTTAAAATACAGATGTACTCGAAACAATAAAACATATTCAGATAGAGAGATATACGAATCTATCTTTATGTCGCTTACTATGCGTTCTCTGTTTTTCGGGGAGCGCATTTTTGTTTGTGGAGTAAATGTATGACAGCTGACCTGAAATTCGACTTTGAAAAAACAATTCGACTGCTCGCTGCCGGGCTATGCGAACGGGAACAGACGAAAACAGAAGAAGATATGCCTTTCAGCGGAAAGCTGCGATCTGGAATAAGCCGGCTGGCGGTTCTGGCGTTCCAATATTCACCTGAACCGATTGCTTTTCACGAAACAATGTTCATTAAGAATTATGCCTGCAAGCCGGTCAGTGAGTGGTTTCGCGGGTGGAGTGATGAGTAAATGGAGGTCGTTCGGCAGAGCGAATATTACAACCTGGGAGAACTCGTGGTATTGTCCGGCGCAAACCGTTTTGAACTTACCGATGACTGTATCGAGCTGCTTTCCACGGTAGAAGATGATATTATCTTCGGCGAGGAGCAGAGAAATGTTTATCAGAAGCTGTATTCCCTTACACCGGCACTGTACTCGAAAACCCGTGAATTTCTTGTGCTGAATCCGGTATGCACCGAGGTAACGCTTCGTGAGTTCAAGCTGAAATATGCGGAAATTCCGGCGGTAAGTGAGGTAATTTCTTCTGCCTATGAACCGGTTCAGAAGCAAAGCTATCGCTGTCCGTCCTGCGGTTGGACTATGACCTTTTCGGGAATGCAGGCGGCTTGCTGCAACCGCTCCTGTACTAAGAATATGCCGTCCGAAGCGGACTTTGCAGCCAAAGATATGGACGCCGGCTGCCGCTTGAAAAGAAATACTGCGTCTACCCCTGCTCTGGACAGAGAAGCAGCATACATCAATGAAATAAAAACCAAGCTCCGCAAGGTAAATACGCGATATGCCGCCAAGGGGACATATACATATAATGTCAGCAGACAGCAAGGGTGTATGGCGGAAAAAACGGTCAGGTTGGACGTTTCTGCCCCTGCGCAGCATCGCCCCTTAGTTCAAAAGTCGGAACGCGAGCCGATATCTGTTACTATTGCAGAGTTGCTTGAGTCGGCAAAGAAAATGCGAAGTATCAATGACGAGGACTATTGCTTTGATGTACTATCGAAGAATGGAATACTTGAAGCGTCAGGCAATACGCTTTCCCAGGCAAAACAACTTGAAATACGCCGCACGACAAACATGGTTGGAATGGTGGGTTCCGGTAAATCCACTCTGATAAAAGCGTTGACATATCATCTCTCAAAGCAAGGAAAGCGGATCGTGTTGGTGGTAGATACCGCTGACGAAGCGCGCGGTTCAGCCGGTATTTCAGTGAGTTTGGAGTTTCAGCGGCTCCGCTGGTGGGCAGAGCAGACCGCATGACATATCTTTCCCGAGTGACGGAAAAAGGTTCGTTTTCCGGAGCATTATGCTGACCTCGGGATAATTATTCAGCTTTTTTATCATGTCATCAAAAAGCGTGTTCTGCTCGTTGAGAACTTGCTTTACTGCCGCTTCTACTTCCTGCTCGTCCCATGTTAAAGGTGTTTCGTCAATGAGCTTGCATATTCTTGACACTAAAAACGTGTATCCGGAGGTGTGGTCAAAAATCAGCTGCGCAAGGAAATACACGAACACCTGATTATTTGAAGCAGAGTCAACCTCGTCGATTATCAGCACCACTTTCTTTGATGCTGTACGGCAGATTTTACTCAATTTGTCAAAAAGGCTGCTGAGGGTGACATAAATAGAGTAGATCACCGTTCAAAAGGATTGTCAAGCTGCAGAATTACTGTTGTTTATTTCCAAGAATATATTGCAATTCAGCCTCTGAAATGATCTAATAAACGCAGAGCGTTTATTACAGAACAAAATTCCTCGCACATACGTTCGCCGTTGGCGAACTCCGTGCGTATCGGACAATTATACCATAACCTTTCGGTTATGGTATAATAAACACACGCCGTTGTCCAAATCAAAGATTTGGACGGCTGGGTGTTTATTGAACGGCTGAAAAGTCTGCTTCGCAGACAGCGGCATACGCCGCTTCAAATGCTACGCATTTGTTTTAATGGTATAATGAATGAACACGCAGGGCGAACTGACGCACGGCTAACCCTATAAACTGAGGTAAACACTATGTCATTCCCAAATCCAGACAGTCAGCAGGAACTTGATGAAATGTACGCAAAGCTAAAGGAACACCTTTCCGACGAACGTATCGACCTGCTTCGCCAGTACTTTGAAGCGGCAAATAATTTCTACCAGATAATACCGCTTAAAAGGCTGCTTATGATAATCAACAGCCAGAACAACGAGCATTACACCGAGGACGATTTCCTTGCTTATGCAGAGATAACCCGGCACGAGCGGCATTATTTTGAAATATACGGACTTGATGAGATCTTCAAGCGCCAGCCGGAAAGCACGCCGATAAACCGCCTGCTGATACATGAAAGCCTGCTGGAGTATAACGACTATGTTGAAATGTACTCGGAAAAACATGGCAGGGCATACTATGTCCCGGAAAAGGAAGTTTTGCTTACATACGAAGATGAATTCTACTTCGCTCCTAGTCCGCAATATCAGGCAATGCGTGAGTTCTGTACAGGAACTGCCAAAAACCGCGACGATGAAGCAATCGAGGACATACTCTGGGGGATACTTTTTATTATTAAGAGTGAACATTCCTCTCCGTTTGATGCGCTGGAATTTATAAACAAGTTTTCACTGCGGCTTGATGTGAACAAAAAGAAGCTGCCAGAATTCATCAAGCTGTACTGCGACCTTCACAACAACACGCGAAATCCGTATCTCAACGGTTTCACCCCGAACGAATGGCTTGAGAGAACCGGGGATAAGACAGACAGCCATTATTTTGATCCAGAGGATTTTTAAGCGGCATTGTCCGAAACTAAAAGCTAGAAAAAAGGAGCACAAAATGACAAGCAAGCAGAAAGAAGTATTGGAAGCAATATACCACAATATGATGGAGATAAGCAAATGGCAGCCGTGGAGAGATTTTTCCGAGGAAATACCGTTTGTGTACGAAACTATGGGCGGAAAGCAGAAGTATTATTTCACCCTGTTCGGCAAAACTTCAAAAATCAAGGTAATATGCTGTTATTCCAGCATGAACTAGTATCTTACAGCCCGGACTTACAGAGATATTACCGAATCAAACGAGCCGGATATGCCGCTGCAAAATGCTCTTGTAGGGACTTGGGTAGACAACGGGGAGGTAAGCAAAGCAAACAAAGAGCTTATCAAGGAACTTGGGCTGAAATTCCGTGGAAAGGGCGGCTGGCTGCAGTTTGAAGCTTATGAGCTGCAGTACACTCCTCGCTCGTTGAACGAAAAGGAAGCGGAGCAGCTTGCGGACGCACTGGATCATTTCCGCCAGATGATGGAGCCTTATTATCTGGGATGGTTACAGATAGATTTCCGGGAAAATGGAATGCTTGTGCGCTTCTACAATAAAAAGAATAATCTATGGGCTAACACATGGAAAACGTCAGACACACAGTTAGACGGTGCTGCGCCCAGAATAGAGATCCAACCGAACGATATGCTGTCCGAGATGAAGCAGCTCCCCTTAAAGAAATACGCACTGGAGCTTGATGAAATGCTACTTCCCATGCCCAAGAAAGTAAAGGGTGAAAAGGGCAGAGGCTATTTCCCGATGGCAATTATTGCTGTTGATTCTTCAAAAAAGAAGCTTATCGGAATGGTGGAAACTAATCAGGTAGAGGATAGTGACGTAACGCTTTTTGATACGCTTTATGAGTTGATTAAGAAAAATGGCAAACCAAAGCAGATAAAGGTATGTAATCCGATACTGGCAGGGAAAATAGATGATTTCTGCAAGCAGATAGGCATAAAGCTGACGTATTCCCCGAACGAATGCGAGATCATGAAAGATCTTGTCATGGATATTCTGAACGACCTTGAAGAAGAAATGTCCGACGATATTTCGCAGGAAAGGGAAGAGCCGCCGAAGAAGAAAGCAATCAAATTCCCGGTGCCGGACAACGGGAAGTCGTTTGTTATTTCCACGTCGCTGGGGACTGGCTGTTACCGCCATATCAGAATAGGGCAGGGGGAAATGCTGGAGCGGCTTCACGAAGCGATACTTGACGCATTCGGCTTTGATGACGACCATGCGCACGCATTCTTTCTGGACAACAGGGCGTGGAGCCAAGCTGCCGCATTTTACTCCAGATATATTGAAGAAGCTGAGCACTTCACCAATGAATACAAGCTGTCCGAGGTGCTGAGCATGGGGCAGAAATTCCTTTACATTTTCGACTTCGGCGAGGAGTGGCGCTTCTCCTGCAAAGTGCTTCGGGAGCTGGGCGAGCCGACTGAAAAGCCGCAGGTGGTGCGTGCTTCCGGGGAAGCGCCGGAGCAGTACGGAGGTTACTGATGAGCAGAGAATTGATAGACCGTATCGCAGAAATGCTGGAGAGGGTTTCTGACGAAAACGAATTTCTATACAGAATATCCACCGGTGAAATAATCTGCCGTGATGCGGAATTCCTTGATGAAAGCACGCTTGAAGACATTGAAGTGAATTGGAAGGATTACATTCTGCTCCCCACGCAGTATGATATACACGAATACCGCATTATGCAGGATTTTGCCATGGAATGTCCCTATGAGCAGATGAGGGAGAAAATGCTTGCTTCGCTTAGAGGAAAGGGCGCATTCAGGCGGTTCAAGGATACGGTTTTCTATCTCGGGATACGTGACGATTGGCTTGCTTATAGGGATAAGCGGTTCAGAGAGATAGCAGAGCGTTGGTGTATGGATAATAAGCTGTTATGAGTTGATTTTGTAGGGTAACTGGCTATAAAAAAGAGGTAACCATGTCATGGAGGCATGGTTACCTTAGAATTAGAGCGCTTTGCTTGTCATTTATTACCGTTCGACGTAGTGCGGTAGAGTAGTTGTACCTTCTCGTAAACCTTCCTTTTGACTGCCGTTCTGCTGCTTTCATAATTCATCAGCGTGTGCCGGCATATACCGACCATATTCGCAGCCTTCCGTATAGTCAGCCCGGCACGCAGCCGCAGAACCCTCATTTGCTGACCATTGGACAATTCGTCAGTAGCTTCAGCGCACAGCAGGGAATATTCCGGCTTCTTTCCACGGACGACCCTCACAGAACCGCACCAGAATACGGCATTTAGCATATCCGGAATTGTTTCCGCAGATGTGTTATAGCTAACCAAATAAAAATGCACTTCCGCAAAATAAAGCGCCAGCTGACGGAGGTGTACATAAACGAGCCGCTTGAAACGGACAGCGAGGGAAATACGTTGACGATAGCGGATATACTTTCAAGCGGCGTGAATATTGAGGAAGAAACCGAGCTTCGCATAAACTCGCAGAAGCTGTACAAGTACATTGCGGAGGAGCTTGACGACCGTGAACGTGAGATAATCTGCAAGCGGTACGGGATTCGGGACGGCAGGGGATACGCCGGAAAAGCGCTCACCCAACGTGAGATAGCAAAGCAGCTGGGTATTTCCCGCAGCTATATTTCGCGGATTGAGAAGAAGGCGCTGGAGAAGCTCAGAAAGCGGTTCGAGGAAGGGTGAACAGCGCATTATGTTCCGATATTTTGAACGTAATAAATCATCAGCCATGTGATTTTCCTGAAACGCAAAGCTTCACCCTTCCGGCAATAACTACCTCAGCCAGAGTTCTGTCTGAAATCATACGGTCAATTGTACGGGTGAGCTTCGCTGAAATGCTCTTGTAGCCGAGTGCTCTTGCCAGTTCACTTCGTGACAGGGGAGACTCCATAAGAATATCGGTAGATACATAGAAAAGATGTAACTATGTATTGATTTAGCGTATTTCAGCTTTCAACTCCAATACATTCTTCTCAATCGACTTTATGACTTCAATAAAAACCTCGTCACACTCTCCAGTTGGGTCAGGTAGCCCCCAGTTTTCGTCAAATTCTCTGCCGATATAAGGGCAGCCCACATCACAGCCCATTGAAATTGCTATGTCGGGAGCGGGTATCTTATCAAAAGTCTTGCTGCACTGCGTCTGCTCCATATCGATCCCGTAAAGCTGTTTCATCAGCCGAACGGCGTCCCTGTCGATCTGCGGTTTTGTTTCAGTCCCCGCAGAATAAAAGTCAAAATCATCGCCCCTAAAATGTTTTCCGAGAGCTTCGGCAATCTGACTGCGGCAGGAATTATGAACGCAGATAAAAGCTACTTTCTTCTTAGTCATTCTTAAACCACCCTTTCGTGTTATTTGCAATTTTCACAATGAAAAGCATAAAAGGCACTTCGGTCAGTACACCTACCGTTGTTGCAAGCGCCGCAGGCGATGATGTTCCGAACAGAGCGACAGCTACCGCAACCGCCAGCTCAAAAAAGTTCGACGCACCTATCATTCCCGCAGGAGCGGCAATATCGTGCGGCAGCTTTAACACCTTACAAGCTATATATGCAATGCCGAAAACAAGGAAAGTCTGCAATATCAGCGGAACAGCAATCAGGACAATGTGCAGCGGATTTTCAATAATCACTCTGCCTTGGAATGAGAATATCATTATCAGTGTAAGCAGCAGACCTATTGTTGTAATTCCATTGAATTTGTGGACGAAGGTGTTCTCAAAGTAGTCCTTGCCTTTGTTTTTGGTGACAATAATTCTTGTCAGAATTCCTGCGGCAAGGGGAATAACCACGAACAGTATCACCGAGAAAAACAGAGTTGACAGCGGCACGGGTACATCAGAAACTCCCAGCAGGAACTTAACAATAGGTACATATGCAATAAGAATAATCAAATCATTTGTTGCCACCTGTACAACCGTGTATGCAGGATTTCCTTTTGTCAGCGTACTCCACACGAAAACCATTGCCGTACACGGCGCAGCTCCAAGCAGAACTGCTCCTGCAAGATACTCCGTTGCAAGTTCGGGCGTTATGAACGCTTTGAAAATCACAAAGAAGAACAGACTTGCAATCCCATACATAGAAAATGGTTTTATCAGCCAGTTCACTACCCAAGTGACAAACAATCCTTTCGGATTTTTACCGACGTTTTTCACGCTTTGGAAATCCACCTTCATCATCATTGGGTATATCATAAGCCAAAT
>CAMAGG010000114.1 GCA_945833805.1 uncultured Clostridia bacterium
AACGTAGCAGTTTCCGGTGTTCTCCGCGTTGGAGAGCAGCTTTTCTGTCGGGAAGGAGGGTTGAGCCACGTCCGCCCTGACGTCCTTGAAGGAAATGCTGTTGTTGTCCTTGGTGTCGTCGTATGTGAGGTCGAAGCTCTTTATTGTGTCCATGAGGTCGATAATATCGCTCATTTCGCCCATGACCTTTTTCAGTCCGTCCTCGTCATAATTGAGCTTGGACAGCTCACAGAGGTGCTGTATGGTTTTGATATCCATTGACATGATGAGGTGTTCCTTTCTTTATTTAATGCTGAATTTAATAATACTCTCTTATTATACTCCATTCCGGCGTATTTTTCAAGTGATATTTGAAAAATGTGCAGAAAATCCGTTGTTTTTTGAAATTTGGAATATTCGCCGAAAATTTTGAATTTATAATCGGACGCTTCTTGCAAAAAATACATAAAATGCTCCGAAGATGCGTCTAGCAGGGAAAAAATGATTTTTTTATTTTACATAAAAGTAAAATAAAGGAATGAATGATAAATATTAATAACCGAAAATGAAATTTCACACTGATAAGTCTTGCAAAAAACACTTGACAAATCACGAAAACAGTGATATAATAAGAACGTAAATCCGACGCGGATAAAATACATTGTGCTGATGAAAAAACGCTCTGCGGCAAATCTTGTATAGTTTTATTCTTCTGCAACTTATTGCATGGAAATATTTCACTTCGGCACACGTTTGGTCCGCTGTTTTTTTAAACTAAAACCGGCTCAGTGCTGCGCCGCATGACGCAATATCCGGCGGTTTTCCAGCCGGATTTCGGTTTATATAAGGTAAGGAGTGAGCTTATGTTAAAAAAAGAGGGAGAAACCCGAATTCCCGCAGGCTGCGCGATCTCAGGCTTCATTAACAGGAGCGGCAGGCGTACGAACGGCAGTGTTATCGTTAATTCAATCGCCTGTATGCACGACCGCTCAAACGGTCTGGGCGGCGGCTATGCCGGCTACGGAATCTATCCGGAGTACAAGGATCAGTACGCGTTCCATGTGTTCTATGATTCAAACGAGGCAAGAATCAAGACTGAAGCCTTCATCGACCGGCATTTTGACGTTATCAACCTGTCGAGAATTCCCACCAGAAAGCACCCGAACATCACTGACGAGCCGCTTATCTGGCGTTATTTCGTGAACCCTCTTCCGACAAAGCTTCAGGAGAGCCAGCTTGATGAGAGAACTTATGTTGCCCGCTGCGTTATCAAGATAAACGACAAGATCGACGGCGCGTATGTTTTCTCCAGCGGCAAGAACATGGGCGTATTCAAGGCGGTAGGCTACCCGGAGGACGTAGGCGAGTTCTATCGGCTGGACGAATACGACGGCTGGGCTTGGACGGTACACGGGCGCTATCCTACGAACACTCCCGGCTGGTGGGGCGGAGCGCACCCGTTCGCACTCCTTGATTACACGATAGTACATAACGGCGAGATCTCTTCCTATGACGCGAACAGGCGGTTCATTGAGATGTTCGGATACAAGTGCAATCTGCTGACGGATACCGAGGTTATCACCTACATCATCGACTACCTCAACCGCCGTCTGGGAATGCCGTTAGAGGACGTGGCAAAGGTGATCGCCGCGCCGTTCTGGAGCGAAATAGACTCCGGCAGATTCAGCCCGGAGGAGGTCGAAAAGCTCCGTCATTTCAGAAATGTTTATTCCAGCCTGCTTATCACAGGGCCTTTCTCAATTATCCTCGGCTTCAACAACGGTATTATGGCTCTCAATGACAGACTCAAGCTCCGCTCAATGGTCGCTGCGGAAAAGGGCGACACTGTGTATGTTTCCAGCGAGGAGTGCTCTATCAGAACCATGTCCCCGGACGTTGACAGGATATGGAGTCCGAGAGGCGGAGAGCCGATCATCGTTACATTGGATAAGTAATAGAAAGGGTGTTAAGTAAAGTGGCTATAAATTATTTAAATCCTCTTTTTGAGGTAGTCCGCAATCCCGACCGCTGCATCAAATGCCGGGTCTGTGAGCGTCAGTGCGCCAACGAGGTGCATCATTACGACCCCGACCTTGACAGAATGGTGGCAGATGAAACAAGCTGCGTGGACTGCCAGAGATGCGTTACTCTCTGCCCCACAAGGGCTTTGAAGATACGTCCGAACGAGAACCAGTTCCGGGAGAACGGAAACTGGTCGCAGCAGATCATGGACGAGGTTTACAAGCAGGCAGGCTCCGGCGGAGTTCTTCTTTCCGCAATGGGAAATCCGAGGGAATATCCGGTTTACTGGGACAAGATACTACTGAACGCTTCGCAGGTAACCAACCCGCCTATCGACCCGCTGCGTGAGCCGATGGAAACCAAGACCTTCCTCGGCAAGAAGGATCAGTCGATTCACTATGATGAGAACGGCAAGGCGGTTTATGAGAAGAACCCCTATCTGGAGCTTGACGTTCCGATAATGTTCTCCGCAATGAGTTTCGGCTCTATCTCAAAGAACGCTCACGAGACCCTTGCGAGAGCGGCGCAGGAGCTGGGTACATACTACAACACAGGCGAGGGCGGTCTGCACAAGGATTTCTACAAGTACGGCGCAAACACGATCTGTCAGGTGGCTTCCGGACGTTTCGGCGTATTCAAGGAATATCTTGACACGGGCGCGGCGATCGAGATAAAAATGGGTCAGGGCGCAAAGCCGGGTATCGGCGGTCATCTCCCCGGAATGAAGATAAACGAGGAGATCTCCAAGACCAGAATGATCCCGAAGGGAACAGACGCGATTTCTCCCGCTCCGCACCATGATATCTATTCTATCGAGGATCTAAGACAGCTTGTTCTGTCCCTTAAGGAAGCCACCAACTGGGAAAAGCCGGTCATCGTAAAGATCGCTGCGGTTCACAATGTTGCGGCTATCGCTTCAGGTATTGCGAGAAGCGGCGCGGATATAATCGCGATCGACGGTTACAGAGGCGGCACCGGCGCAGCTCCCACAAGAATACGCGATAACGTAGGTATCCCGATAGAACTTGCGCTGGCAAGCGTTGACCAGCGTCTGAGGGACGAGGGAATACGCAACAACATCTCTGTTGTTGTGGGCGGTTCTGTTCGTTGCAGCGCCGATGTGGTAAAGGCTGTGGCACTCGGCGCGGACGCAGTTTACATCGCGACTGCTGCGCTGCTGGCTATGGGCTGCCACCTGTGCAGAAGCTGCAACACCGGCAAGTGCAACTGGGGTATCGCGACACAGCGCGCAGACCTTGTAAAGCGTCTTAATCCTGACATCGCCTACAAGCGGCTTGTGAACCTTGTTCATGCGTGGGATCACGAGATCAAGGAAATGATGGGCGGAATGGGTATCAACTCCATTGAGTCGCTGCGCGGCAACAGACTTATGCTCAGGGGCATCGGGCTTACTCAGAAAGAGCTTGATATCCTCGGCATAATGCACGCAGGTGAATAATTAACACGAATGGCTCGAAAGGAGAGTTCTTAAGATATGAAAAAAGTATATGTAAACGAGGACTGGTGTCTGGGCTGCCATCTGTGTGAATTCACCTGCGCAGCCGCAAACAGCGGCGCTCCTGATATGATAAAGGCTTTCGCAGGCGGAAAGAAGCCCGTGGCGCGTATCCAGATAGAGGAGGGCAGCGCGGTCAATTTCGCTGTGCAGTGCCGTCACTGTGAACTTCACCCTTGCGTTAAGGGCTGCATTTCCGGCGCACTTTCCGTCAAGGACGGAGTTATCGTGTGCGACGAGGAGCGCTGCGTCGGCTGCTACACCTGCGTTCTGTCATGTCCCTACGGCGCGATCGTCATTGACGGCGCGGGACACAAGATACGCAAGTGCGACCTCTGCACTCAGAACAGTCAGGGCGAGCCTGCCTGCGTAAAGGCTTGTCCCAACAACGCAATTGTTTTTGAGGAAAGGTGAGGTGACGGAAATGAACTATGTAATTATCGGAAACGCTGCCGCAGCAGTCGGAACGATCGAGGGTATCCGGGAAGTTGACAAGACCGGGAAGATCACCGTTATCTCCGAGGAGAATTATCACACCTATTCCCGTCCGCTTATTTCCTACTGGCTGATGGGAAAGGTCACAGACAAGAATATCTACTATCGCAGCCCGGACTTCTATGAGAAGAACGGCGTTGAAACTATGTTTGGCTGCCGAGCGGTAAAGATCGACACTGCGTCTAAGAGCGTAGTTCTCTCTGACGGAAACACCATTCCCTATGACAAGCTCATGGTGGCGACAGGCTCAAAGCCCTTTGTGCCTCCGATGAACGGAATGGAGAAGATAGCTTCCTGCCACACGTTCATGAGCTACGACAGCGTAAAGGCTATCCGCTCTGAGATCACTGAGGGTTCAAAGGTGCTTATTATCGGCGCCGGTCTTATCGGACTCAAGGCTGCCGAGGCGCTGAATGAATACAAGGCTGACATCACCGTTGTTGATATGGCGGACAGGATACTGCCCTCTATCCTTGACGTGAGAGCCGGTTCGATAATGCAGAAGCACATCGAGAGCAAGGGAACAAAGTTCATTCTCGGTACTTCCGTGGACGAGTTCTCCGAGCATTCCGCGAAACTCAAGAACGGCGCGACGGTTGACTTTGATATGGTCATCATCGCGGTCGGAGTTCGCCCTAACACCGAGCTTGTTGCTGACGCAGGCGGAAAGGTGGAGCGCGGAATTATCTGCGATCTGACACAGAAAACATCTCTGGACGATGTTTATGCGGCAGGCGACTGCACCGTGAGCCACGACGCTTCCTCTGACACTGATAAGATCCTTGCGCTGCTGCCTAACGCTTATATGCAGGGCGAGGTCGCAGGAAGAAACATGGCGGGGGTAGAAACCAGATATGTGAACGCTATCCCGATGAATGCTATCGGCTTCTTCGGACTTCACATAATCACCGCAGGAAGCTATGACGGTGAGGAATATGTTGAGGAAAACGGTAATAATTATAAAAAGCTGGTGTTCAAGGACGGACTGCTCAAGGGATATATCCTCATGGGCGACGTAAAGCGCGCCGGAATTTACACCTCCATGATTAAGGAACGCATTGACCTGAAAGACGTTGACATGGAAATGCTGAAGGACAGACCTCAGATGATGATGTTCGGAAAGGCAAGGCGCGAGGAAAAGCTGGGAGGGATTTTCAGATGATTATTGACGCAAAAAATATGCAGTATGCCGAGCTGAACAAAATGGTGCGCGATTCGGAGGAAGATAAATTCACGCTGGATAATGTTCTGGGTCAGAGATACATCGGCGCGGGACTTCCTGAGGGCAAGGAGATCCTCATTAATGGAACTCCCGGAAACGCGCTCGGAGCATATCTCAACGGCGCGAAGATCAGCGTACACGGAAACGCTCAGGACGCCACCGGCGACACCATGAACGACGGCGCGATCATCATTCACGGCAACAGCGGCGATACGACGGGATATGCGATGCGTTCCGGCGAGATCTATGTTCAGGGAAATGCCGGCTACCGCGTGGGAATCCACATGAAGAGCTATCAGGATCTTTTTCCGACTATCGTTATCGGCGGAAAGGTGGGCGACTTCCTCGGAGAATATCAGGCTGGCGGTATCATCGTGGTTCTCGGGATCGGCGTTGAGGGCTGTCCGGTAGGACATTTCTGCGGCACCGGAATGCACGGCGGCGAAATGTTCATCAGGAGCGATGTGATGCCTAAGGGACTTCCGGTTCAGGTTTGCTGCACCGTGGCAACTCAGGAGGAGAAGGAGTCTATCAGACATTATGTGGAGCGGTTTGTGAAGCATTTCGGCAATAATGCAGACGAACTGCTGAGTTCGAACTTCTTCAAGCTCACCCCGAACTCCGCAAGCCCGTACAAGCAGCTTTATGTGAACAATCTGTAAACAGCATTGAAAAGGGGGTAACTCCCATAGACAGAATATTCATAAACGCCAAAACTGAAATAGTCTGTGAAACTCTCGCCGCAGCGCTTGAGGATTTTCACGCACAGATAACAAGCTGCTTTGACGATGATGAAGCGGCTGGTGCGGATCTTTCCGGTTACGATATGGTGATAGTTTCCACCCCGCTGCGCTCGGAGTTCGGACTGAACTTCGTCGCAGACGTGAGAAGCCGTACCGACGCGATTATCCTCGTGCTGGCGAAAACCGAGATCGCGGACGAGGTACAGAACCGGATAAAGTTCACCGGAGCGTATGTGCTGCCGCGTCCTTTCAGCAAGCAGTCGCTGATCCAGACGATCAAAATGGCTGTAATGGCAAAGGAGAATATGCAGAGGCTGGAGCAGGAGAAATCCAAGCTTACGAAACAGCTTGACGACGTAAAGACAATAGACCGCGCGAAGTGCTGCCTTATCGAGTACCTTAACCTCACGGAAAATCAGGCGCACCGGCATATTCAGAAGCTTGCAATGGACACCCGCCGCACCCAGCGGGAGATCGCGGAGGATATCCTGCTGACTTACAGCGGAATTACAAATGTTTGAAATTAGTGTAGAACAAAAGATAAATACAAAAGGGGCTGTCGCAGCGAGCGGCAGCCTCAGGCTGTCGATAAACCGTCATCTTCGTCGTCACGCCGCATAACGGCAGGCACAAAGCCTAGCCGTTATGCGGGTTCCTAGAATCTGACGGCTTCTCGCCACCCTGAAAAGGTGACTTTTTCAACAAGCTGGGGCTGTCGCAGCGAGCGGCAGCCTTATTTTATATTTTACTTATATTTTTCAAAAAAATATTGCAAAAAGCTGCAGTTTATGTTATACTTACTTTGACTGCATAGAATTATTATGCGGAAAATTATCAACGAAAGGCTGTGATGTTAGGGTTGGAGAAAAAACCGGAAGCTCCTGGCGGCGGCAGCTCCAGACTGGCTTTATATGGCTTTAACAACCTCACCAAAACACTTAGCTTCAACATTTACGATGTGTGCTATGCAAAAAGTGAGAGGGAGCAGCGGGATTACATCGCGTATATCGACGAGCAGTATAATTCCGAGCGGCTTACAAAAATCCTCTGCGATGTGACCGAGAAGATCGGCGCAACTATCCTGAATATCTCAAAACAGGATTACGACCCGCAGGGGGCTTCTGTCAATGTGCTCTTTGCAGAGGGGCATATTGACCCTTCCCATGTAGACGGTTCCTGCAACAAGGGAGCCGATTTCTTCAAAAGGGACGGTATCGGCGGAGATACTGTCCACGCACATCTTGACAAGAGTCATATTACGGTGCATACTTTCCCGGAGTACCACCCGGACAAGGCAATTTCGACCTTCCGTGTGGATATAGACGTTGCCACCTGCGGTGAGATATCTCCGCTGAATACGCTGGATTATCTCATCGGGAGCTTTGATTCGGACATAATCACTATTGACTACCGGGTGAGGGGCTTCACAAGAGATGTCACCGGTAAAAAGTGCTTTATGGATCATAAGATCACGTCAATTCAGGATTACATAAATCCGGAAACGCTGACAAAATATGACGCGATCGACGTGAATGTGTACCAATCCAATATATTCCATACAAAAATGCTGATCAAGGAGATCGAGCTTCAGAACTATCTGTTCAACTCGGACGTATATGAGATCCACCCACAGCAGCGGCTTGAGATAACCAACAACCTGCGCCGGGAAATGATCGAGATATTCAGCGGCATGAATATTTACTGAGGTGAGCAGATGAAGGAATACAAGCTTGATCAGACCCGCGCCCCGCTTTACGAGGCAATGAAGGCGCATCGGCTCAACCGGGTCGTTCCGTTTGACGTGCCCGGTCACAAGGGCGGCAGAGGAAATAAGCTGCTTACGGAATTCCTCGGCGAAAGCTGCATGAAAAACGACGTGAATTCCATGAAGCCGCTGGACAATCTTTGTCACCCGGTTTCGGTAATTAAGGAAGCTCAGGACATAGCCGCAGATGCTTTCGGCGCGGAGAATTCTATTTTTATTGTGAACGGAGCAACCGGCGCGGTTCAGGCAATGGTGATGTCCGTATGTAAGGCGGGGGAAAAGATAATCCTTCCGCGAAACGTCCACCGCAGCGCGATCAACGCACTGGTAGTGTGCGGTGCGATCCCGGTTTATGTCAATCCGGGAGTGAACAACGACCTCGGAATACCCCTCGGCATGACCCCGGAGGAGGTGGAGGCGGCAATTACCGCCAACCCGGACGCAAAGGCGGTGCTGGTGAACAATCCCACCTACTACGGGATTTGTTCTGACCTGCGGAAAATCACCGAAATTGTCCATAGACACGGCATGAAAGTGCTTGTGGACGAAGCCCACGGAACTCACTTCTATTTCGGCGAGGGGCTTCCCCCAAGCGCCATGAGCTGCGGAGCGGACATGGCGGCGGTTTCCATGCACAAGACCGGCGGTTCTCTCACTCAGAGCGCGTTCCTGCTTCTGGGAAAGGGCGTCAACCGGGATTACGTCCGGCAGATAATCAACCTCACCCAGACCACCAGCGCGTCATATC
>CAMAGG010000115.1 GCA_945833805.1 uncultured Clostridia bacterium
CTGACGAAAAATCTGACTGCGCATCTGAGGCACTATGGTTTTTAGAGGTGCCCTTCACCAATAAGATACTTACCGGATTCTATGAAAACTGTAAACCTGTTTATGGTATCAGATCAAAAAAACTAAGGAGAACGTTCTTACATGAATCGAAAAAAAATGATTGCAGCAGTTCTTGCCACTGTATTGTTAAGCGGATGTGCATATCAGGAAAATCCCTCTGCATCAGCGGATACATCATACGACAGCGAAGCGACAGAAACCTCTGACGCTGAAAGCGGCAAGGTCGAACCTTCAGTAATTTCCGACGCGGAAAGCGCGGAAAGCAGTGAAACCGGATCCGCCGAAACTGATATGGAACTGCCAAAGGTGGAGTTACATGACCCGGACAGCGAATTGTTCACCGAAATGCTTAACAAGGTTTATACCGACTATGGGATAACAGGAATGAGCGTTGCGCTGTTCTGTAACGGTGAAATAATCCATACGGAAAATATCGGGTACTCGGACACGTATACAATGACGCCGTGTACCGATAATACCCGCTACCGCACATGCAGCGTGTCCAAGCTCATTTCCACAATGGTGCTTATGACGCTTTGCGATGAAGGAATGATTGACCCGTATTCCGACCTCACGGAAGTCACAGGGATACAATACGACGGTGACAATACAGAGAAAATCAAGCTCTGGCATCTTCTGACCCACACGTCCGGCATTATAGACAACGACAGGTACTATGATGCACCCAAAGAAAGATACAACATCGACTACATACTTTCCACCGCACACACCAAGTGCGAACCGGGTACGACGTACATCTACTCGAATTTCGGCGCAGGAACGATCGGCTCAATAGTGGAAAGACTTACGGGAGAATTTTTCCACGACTATGCCGACGAGGTGCTTTTCGAACCGCTGGGCATGGACGCGGGATATATTATCGACCTTATTGACGACAAGGCAAGCTGCGCCACTCTCTATGGTCATGACGGCAGCATATACCATGTGCCGACATGGGGAAGAAACAGGATCTACTATGAGTCCTTCGGTCTGGGGAACTCATACCTGACGGCGCAGTGTGAGCTGCTTATTACAGCTTCCGATCTTGCAAGGCTCGGTATCGTTCTTGCAGGGGACGGAACGGTCGATGGAAAGCAGGTCCTGTCCAAAGAATCGGTCGATCTGATAAACAGCCCCTATTTCAGCTGTGATGATTTTGATATGGGGCTTAACGTCCGGATCTACGACGACCTTATCGAAGGGCGGATAATATACGGTCACCCCGGAAACGCTCTGGGAGTTATAGCCGGTCTGTACTATGACAGAAATGACGGAACGGGAGTTGCATTCCTGACAAATCACTGCCTGACTTACACGTATCAAAACGGCGTCTATAAAGCGATAAAGGATACCCTTGACGCAGCATATCAATGTTATTTAAGGTAAAATGGAAAGGTTGAAAAAATGGCAAGAAAAAACAAAAAATTCTGGAAAGTATACGGTATTTTTTCAGCGGTGTGCGTTGTTCTGGGAATCGTATTCCTCATATATGTGTGGAATGTGATATCAGAATATGACGCTGCACAGCCCGAAAAACTCGTGGAAGAAAAGCTGGATCAGCTAAAGGCTGACTCAGAAAATGCAGACATTCTGTCCGAGCTTCAGAATATCCAGATCGGTTCGTCGAAATATGAGGATATCGACCTGGACGGACTTAAAAGGGATTACACCGAAGCTCTTAGATCCAGTACCCTTACATATGAGATAAAGGCGGGGGCAGGCAAGGATCTTACAAAGGTCTACACCGTTCTTGCAGACGGAAAAGCCATAGGCACCATAACTCTCAATGGAGAAAACGACAGGAACAAACTATTCTTCTTCAGTATGGCAGACTGGTCTATCACTGATTTCACTCCGGTTTTTGCGGATACGATGTACAATCTGAAACTGTATCTTCCCGAGGGAATGAAAGTCACCATAAACGGAATAGAACCCGATGAAACCGAATTTGCCGGAAACGGCGATGAGGGCATACCGATGTATGAGATAAACGGACTTTTCCAGCTTCCCGAAATAGATTATTATAACAGCGACGGCTCCGAAATATCCTGCAGGATCGAAAACAATACTGTGATCCCTCTGCCTTATCATTACCGCTTCACACTTCCCGAAGGCATAACGGTAACGGTGAACGGAAAAACATCGGAACGCGCTGAAAAGCAGGGAGATCTGTACGTTTACGATGTCGGCGGAATGACAGAGCCTACCGTGATCTTCACCGACTGCTGCGGCGGAAGCATACAGTATAACGGTGAAAGCTCGGTCGATATCAATAACTATTCAGTTACCGTTCCGGAGGGTTTCCGTGTGAACGTAAACGGCACGGATATTGACGAAAAATATGCAAAGCTCACGGAATCCCCCGAAAAGGCGCTCCTGAAGCAGCTGGTGGACGTGGATCTGCCTGATATGACGGAATACAGCATACCACTTTTCTCAAAGGAAGCAAAGGCTGTGATAACGGACAGCAGCGGAGCTTCGGGCGAATACACGCTGACGGAAAAGGCGCTTACCATAAGCAATCTTTTCAGCTCGGCTGATATCCCTGAGAGTATTTCCTCGCAGATAGACGTAATGCATATTGCGGAAAGCTGGAGCAAGTTTGTTACCAACGACCTTGTGGGTGGCACTAACGGCTTTGATACTATAACGCAATACCTCATAAAAGACTCGGATTACTACAATTACGCTCTCGAATGGGCGACGGGAATCGACATAACATTTACCTCCACCCATACCATTACAGGATTCACAAACGAATCCGTGTCCAATTTCGTGCAGTACAGCGACAACTGCTTCTCCTGCGACGTTTACCTTGAAAAGCAGATGGATCTGTACGCAAGCGGCGCTTACGTCGGCTCAACAACAGACGTGTTCAACAGCACTATGTATTTCGTTTATTATGATGATACCCACGATAACGGCATAGACGATCCCCACTGGGCGATCGCCGCTATGAGAGATGTTCAGTAAGGAAGTGTGCAATGAAATATTCTGATGATTTTTCAACAAAAACCTCCGCGGATAAGGAGATCGGAAAAAGCGGAAAACCCGAAGGAACAAAGAAAAAAGGGCGGCATAAAGCAGAGAACATGGCTGTTCCGGATCATTCGGGAACAGGAAAAACAATTGCCTTAAATATCGGAAGAGGCTTCCTTTTCCTGTTCACTTTTATTATAATACTGCTGATAACCGTGTTCCTTATGATGAAGATAATCTGCGGCATCTCAGTTCCCGCAAGAAACACGTTTATCACCACGGTGCTTGAAACCGGACAGCTCAAATTCGTTGCCGGTCTGTGTCTGCCCGAAGATGAAATTGCTGAGATCGTAGCTCAGAATTCACTTGTAAAGCTCGATGAAACGGATATAAACGAGTCCCTTATCAATATTGCGGTAATTGATGAAAACCCGATCGGTGAATCCGCCGATCTGATAGGCGCAGCCGAAGCCGAACAGCCTGATGTTGAAATAATCGACATTGCCGGACTTACATATAAGGCGACCCTTATGATAGTAAAGGATCCGTCCAGATTAAGCCTTGCAACCATATATCAGGGCAATGGAAGCTGGCCTGAAAAGGGTATCACCCTTGAACAGTTCGTCGAGCAGAACGGCGCTATTGGCGGAATTAACGGCGGTCTGTATGCGTCTGACAACAATTCCGGCGGATATCCCTACGGCGTTGTTGTATCGAATGGCGAGATCGTCCGCAATCTTCCCTCCGAATGGCCGGGAATGGTATTGGTTGGTCTTACCAACAATAACATATTACAGATAATAGACATAAACGGCATGACCCCGGAGCAGTGTAAAGAAATGATAGAGGAACGCGGAATCCGTGACGCAGTGTGCTTCCAGGAAGAAACAAGCGTAGACAACAACCACTTTGTGCAGCTTATCATAAATGGAACAGTGCGCGAAATAAGCGGTTCGGGAAGCGGACTTAACCCGCGTACAGCCATAGGTCAGCGCGCCGACGGCTCGCTGCTGCTGCTCGTTACCGACGGCAGAGGCTTCAACGGACACGCAGGAGCCTCCGCAGCCGACCTTATTGACATAATGACAAGATACGGAGCAGTGAATGCGGCAAATCTGGACGGCGGCAGCTCCACCTGTATGTACTATGACAATCAGTACCTTCAGAGCTGCGTAACATTCTATTACAGCCAGTCATCATGGCGTATGCCCTTTGCGTTCCTGCTGAAATAAAAGGAGAGAACAAATTGAAGAAACTAACAGCCCTTACAGCTGCTCTTATGCTGCTTCTTTGCAGCTGCTCAGGATATGATCCGTCAAAAACACCGGAATCCTCGGAAACAGAATCAACCTCTGCAACTGCCGAAACACAGGCGACAGAAGATGTCAGCGCGGAAGGATCCAAAGAAACATCAGCCACCGAAATTCCTGCCGCGGAGGAGCCTGAGCCTGAGCCTGCCTACTCGTCAGTGAACATTGTATGCGCAGGGGATAATCTTATCCATTCCCCGATTTACAATCAGGCAAAGGCACGTTCCGCCGACGGGACATCATACGATTTCTCCTACGCATATCAGCATGTTGCAAGCTATATTGAGGAAGCGGATCTTGCTATCCTTAATCAGGAAACCATTATTTCAGATGAGTTTGAGCCATCGACCTACCCGCTTTTCTGTTCTCCCACCGATCTCGCTGACGAAATGCTGAGGATCGGATTTGACGCATTTTCCATATCCAACAATCATGTGCTCGACAAGGGTGAAAAAGGGCTTCTTTCCACTCTGAACTTCTGGAAAACAGAGTATCCCGATGTTCCGGTCTACGGCGCTTATGAGAGCGAAGATGATATGAACGATATCAGAACGCTCACCGTAAATGGAATAACCTTTGCATTTCTTGGGTATATGGAGCATACCAACGGACTGAGCCTGCCCAGTGGCTCGCCATGCAGACTGACTTATCTTTCGGAAGAAGAGCTTATAGAAGAACAGGTAAAAAAGGCGGCTGAGATCGCCGACTGCGTTATCGTCAGCGTACACTTTGGAATTGAAGTCACCACAGTCATTACCGACCAGCAGTATGAATTCGCGCAGAAACTCGCGGACTGGGGCGCTGATGTGATCGTAGGCACGCAACCGCACACCATACAGTCCATGGAATATCTTGACAAGGCAGACGGCGGAAAAGCGTTCGTTTTCTATTGTCTGGGGAACTTCCTTTCGGCAATGGCAGATCCTTATGCAATGGTCGAGTATCTCGGCAGATTAACCGTCACAAAGGACAACAGCAGCGGAGAGATCACAATTGAAAATCCCAACGCCGTTCCGCTCATAAATCATTATGACGCATACTATCAGAATATCAGGGTTTATCCTTTTTCCGAGTACACCGAGGAGCTTGCGGCGGCGCACGGCTGTGAAAATACAAGCTATGAGTTTTTCAAGAAGGTCATATATGACAACATTCCTGAAGAATACTTAGCGGAATGATCCGTGGGGATCTGTCTGGGATCTCAAGGCAGCACAGAGATATAACTTCAAACGCCGCGCAGATTTTCTGCGCGGCGCTGAGTTATTTTCCGAATCTTTCTGCGGACTCCAGCGAATCAGGTATCGATGTAATAAGCGTTGACGTGATGTACTCCGACAGGCTTTCACGGTCAGACGGCGCTTCCCGCTCTATGAAGTCCATGAGTATTCCCGCGATCGCTTCCGTCAGAAATTTGCTCAGGAACGCCTTGTAGCTGTCGCTGACATGAAGCCTGCGGCGCTCCTCAACGCTGCAAACCAGACGGTATACCGGCTTGTAGATATCGCTGTAAAAGAAATTCCTTATCTCAGAGCTTCCCACCGAGTGAACAATATTCCGCAGCATTGTGATATTCTGCTCAATGTAATCCAGCGCAAAATCTATTGCCTTTGAGTGCTCCGAAATCAGGTCGTACTTGTCAACGACATCTATCGCTTCCTGCTCCAGCGTCCACCTGAGCAATGCGTATATATCCTCAAAATGATAATAAAATGTCTTGCGGTTCACGCCGCATTTCTCAACCAGCTCATGTATCGTTATCTTGTTCAGCGGCTTTGTTTCCATCAGGCTTTTCAGCTCGTTGGAAAGCGCCTGTTTTGTGAGCTGTGACTGCTCTTCATGCTTCATTCATATTCTCCATACATCAGATCCGTTATTATAATTATATATCAGCGTCAGTATTTTTGTCAAGTAGGATCACAATTGCTCCGATTTTCTGAAAATGTCCGTTTTGTTCTGATTTTTGTCCAAAACAGCATAGATTATTCCTGTTTTTTGTGCTAATATTATGTCGATATTAATTCTCACTGAAAGGAAGTTCCCGCCATGACCTATAAAAATCCTGTTATAAAAGGCTTCTACCCTGACCCCAGCGTTTGCCGGCATAACGGCAAATACTATCTGGTATGCAGCTCTTTCCAGTACTTCCCCGGAGTCCCGCTTTTTGAAAGCGATGACCTTGTGAACTGGAAACAGATAGGCTATGTCCTCACCAGAAAAAGTCAGGTGATGCTTGAGAAGATCAACAGCTCCGGCGGAGTTTTCGCGCCTACTATCCGCTGCAATAACGGACGCTTCTACATGGTGACCACCAACGACACCACCCACCAGAATTTCTATGTATATACCGATGATATCTATGGCGAATGGTCGGAGCCGATCTATGTCGATCAGGGCGGTATCGACCCTTCCCTGTTCTTTGAGGACGGTCATACATACTTCATGAGCAACGGCGCGGACGATAACGGCGTCGGCGGAGTAGTTCAGTGCGAGATCGACATTTCCACCGGAAAGAAGCTCTCCCCAAGCCGCTGTATCTGGCAGGGCTCCGGCGGGCGGTATCTTGAAAGCCCCCACCTGTACAAAATAAACGGCGTCTACTACCTCATGGCTGCGGAGGGCGGCACGGAATACGGTCACATGATCACCTGCGCGAAAGCGGATTCCGTCTGGGGCAAATTTGAGGGAAATCCCAACAACCCTGTCCTCACCAACCGCAACAAAGCTCCCTATATAATTCAGGGAATAGGTCACGGCGACCTTATTCAGGACAGCTCCGGGGACTGGTTCGTGCTGAGCCTCGGCTTCCGGCAGCAGCATTTGTGGAAACCTTATCATCACCTCGGCAGGGAGGTTTTCCTCACGCCGGTGAAGTTCGGCAGCGACGGTTGGTTCACCTGCGGAAAAGACGGCACCACCGATGAAAGCTACGAAATTCAAGGGGATTTCACCCAGAACGAGCAGCGGGAATACACCTTTTCCAACACCCGCTGGGACGTTGAGTGGTGCTTCCTGCGACACCCGCGCCCGGAAAACTATGAGCTGTCCGGGGACAAGGCAGTACTTCACGGCACAGATATCACGCTGGACATGGTGGATTCTCCGACATTCATCGGAATGCGTCAGCGGGATTTCCACATGGAGCTTCGCACGAGGGTGAGCGTTTCCGGCGGCGGGGAAATCCCGGCGGTGGGCGGAGTTACCGCGTATATCACCGAGAACGAGCATTACGACCTTGCTGTTGAGCAGACAAGCTCCGGCTGCCGCGCAGTCCTTATGCTGAATATCGGCGGGATAAAGCACCGCCAGTGCGAAGTCCCGATAGAGGGGAATTCAGCGGAACTGATAGTCCGTTCGGACTGCTTCTGCTACAATTTCTCCATTGTCAAAAACGGACAGGAGATACCCCTCGGCAGCGGCAGCACAAAATACCTCTCCAGCGAAGTCGCGGAGGGCTTCACCGGAGTTCTCACGGCGCTTTACGCTGTAAACGGAACAGCGGAATTCAGCGGATTTTCTTGCAGATACAGTGACGGAGAATAAGTTTGTGGTCGGCGCTTAAAACGCCGACCATTTTCTGTATGTGTGGGTTTTTGAAATCAATCCGCTTACTTAAGGCAATACCGCATAATTATTGTCGTTCGATCGCGCAGCTAGTTGTGCCAATAATACGCTTCGCTGATTGGCACAACTTGATTTTTCGTTAGATTGTATAAATTCGACGCAGGCGGGCTGTCGCCCGTCAAGGA
>CAMAGG010000116.1 GCA_945833805.1 uncultured Clostridia bacterium
GCTTTTTGTATAAAATACATTAAAATCCGGACAAAAAAGACGGACTGATAAAGTATCAATCCGTCCAAATACTGCAATGTGTATCACTTATTTTGCGCTGACATTATAGAGCTTATCGTAATTTACAAGCTCATTCAGAAGCTGCGGAACCTTTTCTTCCATCTGGTCGTCCGGGAACTGGCAGGTGCCGACAGCCATGTGCCCTCCGCCGCCATATTTCAGCATAAGCGAACCAACATTCACATGGCTGGTTCTGTTGAGGATAGAATATCCAACGGCACAGGAGCAACCCTTTCCGCCCTTTCCGTCAACTATCCAGCAGGATATGTTCTGCTCAGGATAAAGGCTGTAAATCAGAAATCGGTTTCCGGTATAAATCGGAGATACTCCGCGGAGATCTGTTATGATAACATTTCCCTCAACTCTTGTGTACTGATGAACCATGGCCTTGAATTTCTCGGTCTGCTCGTTGTATAGCTTGATTCTCTCCTGAATATCGGGCATTGCGAGAATTTCCTCGGTAGACATATATGCACAGCATTTCAGCAGCTTTTCCATCAGCTGATAGTTGCTTATGGTGAAGTTCCTGAATCGTCCGAGTCCGGTTCTGGGGTCCATAAGGAAGCCAATAAGTATCCAGCCCTGCGGGTTAAGGATCTCCTCCCGTGTGAGGTTTCCGCTGTCAACCTTGTCTACTGCTTCCATGAGGTCGTCGAAATTCGGGAAGCGCTCCTTACCGCCATAGTACTCGTATATGATCCGTGCGCAGCTGGGCGTGATACGGCTTTCGCCCTTGTATTTGCCCTTGTACTTTCTGCGCTCCTCCTCGCTGGAGTGGTGGTCAAACCACAAACCGCATCCCTCAACAAAGGGAACGTTTGCAAGAACATCATTCTCAGTGACCGGGATAAGACCGTCCTGAAGATCCTTCGGGTGAGCAAAAGTCCACGAATCCGGCTCTACAACTCCGGCGCAGAGCAGAAGCGCTCCGCAGGCAAGTCCATCAAAATCCGAACGTGTAATTAATCTCATGGCAATACCTCTCTATATTATTAATTATAATACCCAAAACCTTTTATGCGGCAGAAAAATACCTGTCTATTTTATTATAGCAAATTCTCCGGCAAAAATCAACACAATTTTTACAAATTTCCGGAATTGTTTGCAGATCTGATGATAATTTTCAGCACACGGATATTTCCCGGGAAATTGAACGGCTTTAGTTTTGCCGTAATTTTCTCCAGTTCCCCGAATAATTCCGCGCGATCCTCGTTGGAAACTTCATGTCTGCCGAACTCCATAGCCGCCAGAAGCTCTGATTTATCAGAAAGCGAAGTGCCGAGCTTCAGGTCAGCCCTGCGGTAGAAATCAGCAGGAAACTCTCCTTTGTCCGGAGTTATCTCACAGTAGGAAAGCAGATCAAGAATAAGCTGGTAGACCGAACGTGCGCAGTCGGTGCTGTCCCCTGCCGTCAGTGCGTACAGACATTTTCGCGCAGACTTTTTAAACGCTTGGAGCTTTGCCAGAATCAGTGCAGTTATCGCAATCAAAACAGCAGCAGCCACTGAAATCAAGATGATTAGCTTTATCCTGTCGTCCAAGCCGGTTTCTTTGGATAAATCCTGTTCTTCTGAAATAACAGGGTCTTCGGGAGTGCTTTCGACCGACTCATCTTTATCATCGTCCTTCGGAGGTTTTGATTCAGGTTTTTCCGGGGTAGACTGAACATCGCTCTCATCTTCTTCGGACGTATCTTCCGGTTTTGTTTCAGAGGATACGCGTCCCGGATAAGCTGAGGAGCTTGTTGGATCGAATGTCACCCAGCCGTACTCTCCCATGTAGACCTCAACCCATGCGTGCAGGTTCTTTTCACGGAGAAGAACAGAATGACTTCCGTTCTCGCCGTCTACGTAAAATCCGGTGCAGTATCTTGCGGGAATGCCCAGATGACGGAGAATAAGCGTCATTGCGCTGGCGTACAGTGAACAATGACCACGCTTCGTGTCATTGAGGAACTGCATAACCGGATTTTTCCCATTATTTGCACCGTCCAGAGAATAGGTGTAATTGTTCCGGAGGTATTCCGCGATCACAGAAGCGGTTTTATAACGGTACTGCGCTACGGTCATCAGACCGCCGGAGGACAATAGCCTGCTGTTTGTTTCGTTCAGAGTATCGGAGAGAGCACGCTGAATATACTCGGCAATATCCTTGTCAATTTCATCTGGCAGACTTAAATATGTGTCATTAACATACTTCTCGTAATCGCTCAGTATGTTCCTCTCAGACATTTCCGGCACAACGGTGTTATAAATATCATTAGGAGTGCAGCCGGCGCTTCTAAAGGCTTTTTCAACCGTCCGGAAACCGTCCGTGTCGCCATTATGGGTTTCATTGCTCATATACGACGGAAGGAGCGCTGTGCACTGTACGGAATTAATATGACTGCCCGCGTTCTCACTGACTCTTACCGCATAATCCGCGTAAACGTCAAAGCTTTCGGCATTATAGAAAGAATACTCGGCGGTATACGGCGGCAGGAACACGACATTCGTGCTGCACAGATATTCAATATTGACATCGGACGCAGTGATTATAGGTAGCCCGTCTTTCGCCGAAACTGTATCACTGTACTCTGTCGCAGAGATCAGCGCAGCGATCACCCGGCTCTCGCATGGGCGGTATTTCTCTTTCATACCGGAAGTGACCCATTGCTGCGGTTCATCTCCGACTGCGGTAGTCCACGATGTACCCTTGAAGTCAATACCGATATCTCCGCGCAGATATATGGGTCTGTCACCGGTATAGTCTACCCGAATTATCTCCCGATCTCCCCTGCCCGGAGAAATGATGTTGAGCGTATCATGGCTGTCTGATCCTCCGTGAGAAAAGTATTCAGAAGCTGCTCCGTCCTCAAACGGCGACTGTGATATTCCGGATTCGCTTCCTAGGTTGTTGAAGAAATCATACACCGGAGTGTAGTCAATACTTCCTCCCTCGGGTATGATCGCGGAACCGGTCATAATGCAGACAGCCGTCAGGGCAGCGCAATACATTCCAACGCTGAAATACTTAGAATAGTAGTTGCAGCGCATTTCAAGCCGCTTTATGAAAGGTGCAGACGATATGTTTTTCAGAAAAGACTTTTCCTCAAGCCGCAGACGACGCCGGTATTCCCCGGAACTGCTGTGCTTTACCGCCAGACCTCCGGAATAGTTCTTCCTTATCGCGCAGAGCGCTGCAAAAGCAGCGAGCGTAGGAATAAGCCAGACAGAGAATTCAAGGCTTTCAGACAGGAGCGTAGGCACGCAGAGGACAATAAATGGCAGTATTGCCGGAACAACCGCCGGCTTGCCGGAAAGACAAGCTGAAACGATAAGACTATACAGAATACACAGAAGAACCGTTCCAGCAACCACGCCCTCGGCATATTCCGGGTTTCCTGCGTCCAGTATTTCGCCGGGGTGGAAAAGGTATCTCCTCGGATAGAGAAATCTACCCTCCACGAGCACCATACAAGCGTCCGCGAAATAGGTCAACTTCTGGATAAGCTTATCTTTAATAAACCAGATCACCGACGCAAATATCAGAAAAAACACTGGAACGGCGATCCGCTTTTTTACGAAAATGAAAAGCAGGGAAAAAACGCCGCATGCCGCAGCGCAGACAGCGGCAATTCCCGCCAGATTGACCGGGAATTCGTATTCCGTAAGAATAAACAACATTGAGCAGACGCAGAACGTCAGCGCAAGCAGTATTTTTTTGATCACTAAGAGAGGAGTATGTGGTTTTGAGCAGTAATACCTGTCATAAACCAGCACTCCGTCAGAAAAACTTTCTTTTGACATATATATTAATTATCCTTTGCAGGAATGTGAAGAGATCACTTGAAAATGTGTATCCCGTGCTTTTTGAGGGAATCGTTGACATAAGCATAGTGCATATTTTCCCACTGCTGATAGCCGTTGAATCTCTCGATCATTGCCTCTCCGCTTATTGCCGCTGAAACAGTGGTATGCAGGCAAACAGAACCATTCCAGATATAAGCGACTCCCCGGAACTTCTTTCTCAGACCAGCTATATCCTCCTGACGGACAGCCTTCGGACACACTATTCTGGTGATTGAGAAGCTGTCTGATACCGGAGTTGTGATCTTTGTACTGTCTATGCAATCCTCCAAGATACTGCCGATACCTTCCTGAACCCCGAAATACTCGCACATTTCACTGTAATTCATAGAAAGCTGATCCGGGAAACACTTTCTGAGTATCGTAACAACTGCCCTTGCAAACGCTGTTTCGTCGTTTTCGGGAAGATTTAGTATACCGGATTCCTTGAAATACTTCTCCAGACGGTCGTTAGGTATGGATTCTGACAATTCGTCAAGCTTAGAAAGTATCTTCTCATCAGAAAACGAAAACGCTTCGCGAACGCAGCTGTTTCCTGCTGGACTGTTTTTGATCTCGTCAATGATCCCGCCACGGTTTACAGAGATCTGCTCAAATGGGTCGATCGCTTTTTGCAGGGTAGTTGTGTAATATTCGTTCAAGCGGTCCGAAAGCGCCTGATAGAAGTCGATCATGGGCTGACTGGTGCTGACGACAACGCTTGCTTCCGAATATCCCTTAAGCTCAAAAAGATACTGCTCAACAGCTTTATTAACGAACAGCGCCGAGGTCTTTACCTTTCTCCGGGCATTTCGTTCAAGAGTGCGTGTGCGCTCTACCTGATCTGACATATCCTCTTCCTCGGACTTGACTTTTGCAATGGCAACGCGAAGCACCGAGAAGCACTTTTTCAGTATTTCCTGCGCGTAGAACGGACCTTTGGCAAAATCTGTCTTTGCCGCTTCACAGTCAGCGATGATGCTTTCAGCTATCTCATTAACGCAGACAGGCGATCCGTTTATGACAGCGGATTTCATGGAACTGATCCACGTTTCCACCGCCGAGAGAGCAGACTCACTGTCACCCCTTATGGACTTAACAGAGAAAGCAGGATTAATTCTGTCATCGAATTCAAGCTGTGGGAGCTGACCGCTTTTTGAAGCGACATATTCCATTGAAACGGTGACTTTAGACGCATATCTGTTCAGGAGAACCTCTCCAACGCTGTTTTGGTTGAGAGTATGATTTAGCCGGGTGAAAAGCTTTATTCCAAGATAGGACATTATTTTCCCTACAGGGATCTCGGCTGCGCATACATCAAATGCAAGATAACGGAAGTCATGTGATGCATCCGGCTTGAGCATATTGTAGGATAAGATACGCTCTGCGTCGTCGTCCTTGCTGAAAAGTATCTCCATTCTGTTCAATATCTTCTCAGCGGTCTTGCTCATGGTAATATCGTAGTTCTCCCCCGCTGGAATGAGGAAGCAGGCGTTGAACGGCGGTTTATCCGTGTCAACCTCAAACGTTCTGGAATACTTCTGGGAGAAATGCTTTTTGCCGCACTGGAACTTATCCAGCTCGTTTTTCGCAATTATAGTGTTGGCTGAATAATGACCGATGTCGCGGCTGTCAGTTTCGATAAGGGCGGCGGTATCCGCTGCAAACAGGTACGCGTTTACACGAACCGGATAAGAGCTGCTTTCAAACAGCTTACCCAGTATATACGCAAGGTCGATGAACATTCCGCCGAAGAAGGTGTCGCCGAGGTTTCCGGTGAGGATTATATCCAGAGGCTTGTCGCTGCCGGCGAATCCCTTGATAGCTTCACCGGAAAGACCCATTATCTGCTTCAGGGAATGGAAAAGAGCAATACGTCCGCACTGTCGCTTGTTCAGTCCATAAGTCGGAGTTGCTGGAGAATAGTTTTTAAGACCGTTGTCAAACCAGTCTAGGGCATACTCCGGAAGCTTTGCGGGATTGTTGAGGTATTTATAGATCGCCTCATCAGGCGCGATAGGCAGGATATCTCCGTTTTCCGGAACGCTCCCTTCAAATGAGCTTGCTGCAAGCTGTTTCTGTTCTCCGATGCACAGAAATCTGACCTTTTTCGGGTCGCTGCCGAAGCGTTTTTCTGTCAGGTGCATACACCGCAGCGCACAGTCCGTTCCGTTTTTCCCTATTCCTATTATATACAGCCGGTTCATTCCGAAAGGGCTTTTCTGACCGTCATACAGCTTCTGAATACGTTCTGGCTTAAGCCACTCTGTTTTCTGTTCAATCTCCACGAAAAAGCACCCCTTACTTTGCGTAAAAATCTCTGTATAGATCAAGCCGCCTGTCGTTCTTCAGCGGAAAGCTTCTCTGTACCTTGTCGCATTCCTCACGTCTTATGTCAGCAAAAATCAACTGCTCATCATACGGCTGTGCTGCGCAGATGAGCTCCCCGGTGGGAGAATATACCGCGCTGTCGCCGGAGTAACTCAGCCCCCCGCCGTTTCCGCAGCGGTTGCAGCCGGTAATATAGCACTGGTTTTCTATCGCGCGGGCTTTAAGTAGAGCCTTCCAGTGATCGCTTCGCTTAACAGGCCAGTTGGCGATAACGATAATGAGCGAACATCTGCGGGACAAAGCCTGATAAAGCTCCGGAAAACGCAGGTCGTAGCATATAGTAAGTCCAACGGTTTCGCCGCAGACCTCCGTTGCCGCAAGACAGCTTCCGGGAGAATACACACTGCACTCCCCGCCGTAGGAAAACGGGTGGAGTTTATCATACTCCGCGGTAATTATCCCATTGTACGCAACGCACAGACGGTTTGTGATTATCCCGTCATGCTTACAGGCAAACCCGAATGCCGCCGCGATCCCCAGTTCCCGGCTGGCGTCAGTAAAAAACTGCACCGTTTCGCCGTCCGGCGGCTCCGCCAGCACAGAATTCATGGTAAATCCTGTCAGCGAAAGCTCCGGGAAAACTACAAACTGCGCCCCCTTCTCCGCTGCTTTCTGCATTACGGCACGGCAACGGATTCTGTTTGCAGACTTGTTTTCCCACACAATATCGCTCTGACATACGCAAAGCTTCAATGCCTTCACCTCCGGGACACGGTAATGATTATAGCTTTATAGCATTACTGTAATTATTATACAATATTTATTTATTATTGTCAACACAGAATGTAACATTTACACAGAATTTATGAAATAATCGGGCGGAAACTGCTCAACCCGATTTAAATGTTATTCGTCAGCTTCTTCGCTGCGTTTCTTTCGCAAATAAAGAACAAGCGTTATGATAGCCAATGCTATCATCAAGAGCAGCGAAAACATCACTACCGCTACCGCGGTCAGCTTCCCGTTCTCAATTAAAGAAAAGGTCTTCCCCTCGTCTGGTAAAAGCAGTATCTCATATATCGGGCTGTAAATAAGTATCAAAATAGCGGTGAACTTCACGCCTTTGCCCGAAACTCCGAACAGACTCCCCTTGACTGCGTTGCGTATCACCCACCAGCCATAGGAAAGCGCCGCGCACAGCACCATAACCGGGAAGCAGCCCTCGCACCATTGCAGAGCCGTTTCGTTTATCATCACAGCCAGCATTGACATCGCGCCGAATACAGTCAGCGCCTCCACCGTAAGCTGTGTGCGTATCTGCTTCTGCCGCTCGTCGTAAATTTCCTTTTGGCTGCCCGGTTCGGCAAGTATCATTCTTTCGCAGAATTTATCGAAGCTCTTTAAACTCATTTCTTTTCCTCCTCTTCCCAGAACACTTCGTCCAGCGTTTTGCCAAGCGCCTTGCAAATCGCCACGCACAGATTTATCGTCGGGTTATAATCGCCGTTTTCCACCGCGTTTATCGTCTGCCGTGCCACACCGACCTTTTTGGCAAGAGCGTCCTGCGACAGATCCATAGCCGCCCTTGCCGCTTTTAATCTGAGATTTTTTGCCATAACCTCACCTCAATATGATTGTAACATATTATTTTCTATTTGTCAAGTATATCTTACAAAAAGAAAAATATTTTTTTCATATTTTTTCAGCTTATAATTTCCCGGATAACTGGACAGAATATTTTTATTCATTTTAAACACTTC
>CAMAGG010000117.1 GCA_945833805.1 uncultured Clostridia bacterium
CCTTTCGGGTATTTTGCCAATACGCTTGTATAAAAATTATACCCTAAATGGTATATTATATGATTCATTGAACCTCTATTATGATGTCTGTACCATAGTGTTCAGCAATAATGATGTTGAAACTGTTTGAGGTATATTGCAAAACCATTTACTTTGTGCTATAATAAATATACCTCACCAGAATCAACTAACCAGGAGGTAAACTATGTTATCACTTAAAGATACACTCAGAAAAGTAATCGTGACTGCCACTTTAGCAGCGGTCACAACTCATTTCTTCACAGGCTGCTCCAACGACCCGGTAACAAGCAGCGATCTCTATGCACCATCACAGGTCTATGATATTGAGGAGGGAACCCCATCACTCACAGACGAAATGACTCCGGGGATAAACGAGACAGATACCGACTCTTTCTCAATCAAGTACAAGTATTGGTATGACAACCCGGAGGTTAAGGAAGTGCAGGAGCAGTCTTTAGCAGAGGCAAACCAAAACCCGGGATCGCTCACAAACAAGAACTTCCTTAACCTCGACTCGCTCCCAATTTACACCGATTCAGAAGGTAACGAGTACATCATCTCAGGTCGCACCAAAGTCTACCTCAAGGACGGCAAAATAGCCCCCAAAGACCTCTTCAACTATCTTCGTGTGGAAACTTCTGGTGAACGCATTTATGTTGGTTTAGTAGATTCAACATACCAGACTGTTTCAGAGTTTGCATCAAAGGTGGCAGCTCTTAACCAAAAACAACCCGAAACATATGACGAACGCATTGGCAGCGGCGATGGCGGCAGTCTTTCTTCAGACAAGGTTTATGAAGTCTACCTGAACAATACAGATACATTTTCCACCTTTAGCAGTTCTGAGAAGTGCCTTGATATTTCCTCACTCTTGGAAGCATACAACCTCGGCTCAACTAAAATTACTGATAAGACAACAGTAGAATTGATACTGTATACAGCAGCCGGAGATGTATCTGTATCCTTTAAGGTTAAAGATGACAAGTGTGAAATAAGTTATTCAACAGATGTCAAGGATCAGTCTATTGACGCCAATGATCTGATAATCACAGACACACGAATTTTCCTGTCTTTAGCAGTTATCGAAGATTACCTCGGCTATGACGTTGAATACTACGATGACTTTATTAACATCGTAACCGATAACAAGGATATTGTAAAGCAGGAGAATGTTGTTACTGAGGATGTTCTCGCTAGTGTGGACAATACTCTTAACAACAATGACACCACCAAGCCCGCAACAGATCCAGACAATGTAAAGGAACAGGAAGACCTTGAAGAGCAGCTTAAAAAGGATCAGGAAGAAGCAGAGCAGAATCCTTATGCTGATCTAGCTGGTAAAGATGGCGAGCTGACCGATGAGGACTATTTTGATATGGGTATTACGCCACCAGGCCAGGAAGAAAGTGATACGCCAACTACGAATTCAGAAGGCAAAACGGCTGCACAGGTTCGCGAAGAAATTGAAGATAAAATCAATGAAGATATTAAAAATGGCAATTATGGATTTGACGATAAGAACCTCGAAGCCGCCCTGAATAATAAGGAACTTGCTGAAAAATTTGGATGGAGTCAGGAGGATATAGACGCTGCAAAAAGTCAACTTAATTAAGTTAACAAAAGAGCCAATGTATTACTACACTGGCTCTTTTGTTGTTAGCCCTTCTTGAAGAACGGACAATCCTTAATTGTCATCCCAGCAACTTCTTTGCCGTCGAAGCACTTTGCATATGCTACACCGGCATTAGTAACTTTGTTGCCATTTGCATTTCCGGGATTTGACTTGGCAGTGCAACCAACATAGGTTGTACCAAAAAGCGTTTTATCAGTGACAACACAGTAAGGACAGGCAGCCATACATATTCACCGCCATTCATATTGTGTCATTTTCATTATATCACAAATTAAGATAAATGTCAACAAAATATTCCCAAGACCTGCTAAGAAAAGTCAACCCCTAAAACAGGTTTTTTGAAAAGAGGGCAAAAACACTTTTCGAACCCTGCAACTGTGCGAATTGACAGCTTTGCCGGTAGTGAATGGTGGCAGTGCGGACGTTTCGGCGAAAATAATGTATCAGAATTCATTGGCACGACTTATGAAGCAATCAAAGTGCGCCAGAACTCCGTCCAATTCTATCAGACATGGGGACGATACCTTTTTATGCCGTACACCCAAGTTTTATCCGTTGCAAGCATAAATGGCTCATCAAGCAGGAAAAATCCATCTTCTCAGAGCAGGTTGAAGAAAAAACTAATCCGGATTGCCGGCGGCGCATGGCTTTTTGGAGTTCTGCTGTTGGTCAGAATAAATACGGGGCAACTGTGGCACAAATGCCGGAAAAATTCGTTTAGTTATCCCGGATAACTTGAAATAAAATCTCATTCGTTCCAAGTTTAGAAAACTTTTTGTTCCATGTTTTATTTATTGGTTCCAAGTCTATTGACAAATTACGGATAATGTATTATAATAATCCCAAGTATAGGCAAAAGCGCTTTGCAAATGGTGCGAAGGCGCTATGAAGATTACTTTGGAGGAGAATTTATGACGAGAAAACTAAAACCACCAATAGCGTTCCTTACGGTGTTCGCTATGCTGATGACAATGCTTCTGTATTTCCCTGCGGGGACACTCGGCTTTGATCTCGGCGTAAGGGCGAGCGCGGCGGGTACGGTAAATCTGACCCAACCGTCAAGCGGCACTGGCACGTCGATCAGCCCGTACATACTCAAAACAAAGGAGAACCTGTACTGGTTTGCGGATCATGTAAACAGCGGCAACAAAACTGCCTGCGCAAGGCTGGGTGCGAATATCACCGTAAACAGCAATGTGCTTAACAATGACGGCTCGCTTAAATCCGGCAACTATGTAGAGTGGACGCCGATAGAGAACTATCAGGGTACCTTTGACGGCAACAACTATTCTATCAGCGGTATCTATATCAACAGGAGCGAAGGCAACTATCACGAAATAGGATTATTTCAGAATATCAGTTCGAGCGGCGTTGTGAAAAATGTTACGCTCAAGGACTCCTATATCTGTGCTTCGGGGAGTACTACGACTAGTGGTGGAATAAATGCTGCATATCATGAAATCGGCGGAATTTGCGGAGAAAACGGCGGTACTATCTCCGGCTGTAAAAACTATGCAACGGTTATCGGTGTTACGGTTAAATTTGACGACCCTAACTGGGGAAATCCCGGTACGGGCGGAATATGCGGTGTTCTTGGAGAGAATGCTACTGTTGATTCCTGCGAAAACTACGGACTTATAGACTGCTATGCGGAATTCGGCGGTATCGTAGGTATGATGGGCTGGTCATCAGCCACTGTAAAAAACTGCACCAATTATGGTCCGCTAAACGCCGCGCGCGATAGTTACGGCGGTATTTGCGGCTTTGCTCGTGCCGGCACTATTGATAACTGCACAAATGAAGCGAATTTGTCGGGATATAGAAATATCGGCGGTATATTAGGTTATGGGTGTCATGTTTTTATCACTAATTGCGTTAATAATGGTAATGTTGAAGCAACAAACAGTAGAGCCGGCGGTATAGGCGGTGACATTACGTGCTCAAACGGTGAAATCAAAAACTGCGTCAACAATGGTAACGTTCGTTCAGGTGGCGATTGCGTCGGCGGTATCACCGGCTACAGTCAAATGGATAATACTACAATATGGCTTTGCGAAAATAATGGCGAGGTTTCCGGCTACCGTTATGTCGGCGGCATCAGTGGATATATCAATGGATATAATGGGAATGCCGGAACTATTAAAGGTAGCATAAACCACGGCAATATCAGCGGCACAAGCGCGGTTGGAGGAATTGCAGGATTAAACGAGGACGAGCCGGGCACAATTATCGGCTGCTTCAGCGACGGCACAGTAACAGCCGACAGCGGACATGGCGGAATATGCGGAAGCAACCAATATGCGGTGAAATATTGCATCTATAACATCGAGAAATATAACGGCAGTGCGACGGGTTCCAATAATTCCAATGAGGAAAACAACCTCGGTATGACCGCCCAACAGATCAAATCGGGCGAGGCGGCGTATAGGCTTGCGAGCGGATGCCCCGAAGCGCATTGGTCGCAGAATCTTAGCGACCCGCTTCAGACTATTCCCTATCTTGCGGCAGATGATTCATACAGAGTGTACTACGGAGGTACAAAGGGCTATCACAACCACACAAGCTCTATCTGTGCAGACTGCGGTCTTTCTTCTGTTACACCGCCCAAAGATGAAAACGGCGTTTATCAGATAAGCGATAAGGGACATCTGCGCTGGTTTTCGGAATTCGGTCTGGAGAAAAAGGGCGTTCTGGTAAATAACATTACCGTAAACGAAGGCCTAGACAGCTATGTATGGACTCCTATCGGCACGGAACTCCACCCCTTCACGGGCGAAATCGACGGAAAGGGCTTCACGGTAAGCGGTCTGACGATAGACAACAGCAGCGCAGACAATATCGGACTTTTCGGTGTTATCGGCGCAGGCGGCGTTGTTAAAAATCTAGGCGTTATCGACTCCTCTTTCAACGGCGGCAATAATGTCGGCGGCATTGCGGGAAAGAACAACGGCACGATTTCCGGCTGCTTCAGCTACAACACAGCTATCACCGCAACAGGCACTAAGGGCGGTGTATGCGCGACAAACAGCGGCACTGTTAAGAACAGCTTCTATCTCAGCTCCAACGTTTCGGGCGCCTCGGACAGCGCACTTGAAATATCTGCCGAGCAGTTTACAAACGGCTATGCAGCCTATAACCTGAACGCTGATAAGTCTGTTCCGGCATGGGGTCAGACTCTGCCCAATACAAACGGCTCATTACCCGTTCCGGCAGCAGCAGACGGCAGCAACAAGGTATATTACGGCGCTCCTACGGATACATACCACAATCACGCCGCAGACCTCGTACACTGCGATTTCTGTAAAATGGATATACCGGTTGAGCCTCCGAAAAATGGCAGTTTTTATCAGATATCCGAGGTAAAGCATTTGTTGTGGTTTGCACAGCAAGTTAACACGGGTAACACAGGCATAAATGCTCAGATCGTAAACGACATTACCATAAACCAAAATGTCCTGAAAGAAGACGGTACGCTGAATACTGCCGAAGAAAGTACGTTCTCATGGTGGACGCCTATTGGCACAGCCGAAAAGCCGTACACGGGACTTTTCTACGGAAAAAGTCATTATATCAGCGGACTGTATTTCAATGATGATACGGTGGAATATGGGGGTCTGTTCGGCGTTGTCAACGGCAAAGTTGATGGCGTAGGAATTGTTGACTCATACTTCAACGGCGGCGAATATGTCGGTGCAATTGCGGGACAAAATAACAATGTAATATCAGTCTGCTTCAGCACCGCTTTGGTCGAATCCGCAAGCGGTACGATGGGCGGTCTGTGCGCCGATAACAATAATAATTTGTACAGAAGCTACTATCTCGACAGGGGTTATACGAACGCTGCCGACAGCAATAGTGCATTCAGCGCAGACGATTTCAAAAACGGCAAGGTCGCATACGAGATGTGCCTCAATACAGGCAATCCCTTATGGGGTCAGCTGCTTGAAGGCGAAAACGCCGACAGCCTGCCCGTGGCAAGGACAGAAGAAAATGCGGTGTATTTCGCGCAGGATAAATTCCACAACCACATTGGCGAATACTGTGATTTGTGCGAAAAGCTTCTGCCCAAAAAGCCGACCCAAGACGAAAGAGGATACTATCAGATAACAAGTCCGAGCAATCTGTTATGGTTTGCAAATTTGATATACCGTAATCCTTTTGGTTTCTGCGACAACGCGATACTTATGAATGATATCGTGATGAACACCGGCGTTCTTGACGAAAACGGCAATCCGAAAAACGGAACATTCATAGAATGGACGCCAATCGGCGAGGAACGGTGCGAGTTTTTTGGCACGTTTGACGGCAACGGCTACACGATAAGCGGCCTGTATATCAACGGCTCGGAAAGCAATGTCGGCTTGTTCGGCTATGTCGGCAACGGCGGAAAGATAACAAAGCTTCGCATTGCGGATTCCTATGTAAAGGGCAGTGAGAATGTCGGCGCTATCTGCGGCTACAACTCCGGCGGAACGATTTCGGAGTGCTATGTAAAGAGCAATGTCGTTGCGACCAAATACGCCGGCGGTATCTGCGGATACAGCTCCGGCACAATAGAGAACTGCTTCCATGAGGGCTTTGTGAACTCAACAGATTCCGGCGGTATCGTCGGCAAAAACGATAGGGGTACGTTGAAGAACTGTATCAATATCGGCGATGTTCAAGGCTCAAGCCGCGACAACCTCTACGGATATTACAGCAGCGGCTCTACAATTCAGAATTGCTACTTCAACAAGGATTTCACCACATATAATCCCAACACCACCGAGAAGCTCACCACCCTTGAGCTTACGGCAGACGGTTTCCTGCCGGGTTCAGATCCGGCATGGACAAAGAATACAAACGATACCACTAATCGCATTCTGTACTACCCGAGGCTCCAGAACATCAGAGTAGACGATTCGGCGATAGAATACACGCCTTCTTTTGTGATAGAGAGCACAGATACCGTCACACCTGCATACGGCGACGACCTGCACTATACGCTGGACGAAGCGATCGAGATCAATGAAAAAGTTATCTCTGTGAGCAAGGAAATAAACATGGAGGTATACCTCAACAAGTTTGCACTGCTGCCTCTGGATATTGAGATAACGAGCAACGGCAGGGTAATATACGAGGACTGCACGCTCAGACCGGAAATGTCCCCCACGGGAAGCAAGCTTATCATTGTGATGGGCGAGGAGGATATAGGTTATATCGATATCTCCGGAACCGAAAAGCTCCCCGTGGTAATAACAGGCGATGTTGACGCAGGTGAGGCCTCCTTTAGGATGACGTATAAGGGAACTGGTATCCCGTGGTTTACAGGGGCGACAGGTTCTCAGTCAGTTACTATCGAAAAGGCAATTCCTAACGTGGAAGAGCCTGAGGCTTCGGTATTAAGCTACGGTCAGCCGCTGAGCGCGTCCGAGTTTACCCTTAACGGCTGGAGTTGGGTCGATCCCGATGTTATTCCCACGGTTGTAAACAGCGGATATCAGGTAATTACCAACGAGCCTGTTGACTATCTGAACTATGATTATACCGGGGTAGATGGTTACGACAGCGCAACTCACCTTATCACAAGAACCATTTCTGTGACCGTAAATACTGTCACACCCGCAATTGTGGTTAAGCCCACTCCCTCCGCAGTGCTGCCCGGAAAGACGGTCAGTGTGAGCGCGGCAGTTACTAATCCCAACAATAACAGCATGACCGATCTGCCTGCTGTCGCATTCAGCTATAAGATCGGCAGCGGAGCAGAAACTCCGATCACCGGCGGTTCGTTTGTAATTCCCGAAGAAACCGCAGTAGGCACAATTATCACGGTTATTGCAAATACTCCCGAAACCGCAAATTATTTCGCAGGATCAAACAGCGCAAAAGTGACCGTAACAGACTGCAAGCACAAAACCAAAGCCCTGAAATACGACGAAAACAGCCACTGGTATCACTGCGACAACTGCGGCGCAAACCTTGCGATAGAAGAGCATAAGGGCGGCACTGCGACCTGCACCGAAAAGGCTGTCTGCACTGTCTGCAAACAGGAGTATGGCTCATTCGACAACAATAATCATACAAAGGTGTCAAATGCTTGGTCAAGCGACGCAACGGGACACTGGCACGAATGCGAAGCCTGCCACGCCAAGCTTGACAAGGCTGCGCACGAATCAAGCGGCCCCGCTTCCGAGGATACTGCGGAGATCTGCACAATTTGCAGCTATGTGATCACCCGCGCTTCGGGCAGAGTAGCAACTCC
>CAMAGG010000118.1 GCA_945833805.1 uncultured Clostridia bacterium
TAGAATCTGACGGCTTCTCGCCACCCTGAAAAGGTGACTTTTTCAACAAGCTGATATGTATTTTCGGATATTGCTGTAATGCCTTTCATCTGCTATTGACAAATAAAATAGTTTGCGGTATAATGATAATGTATTGTTCATGCAATTCCAGAAATGTGAAAGAGGTCTGATGATGGCGGAAGAAAAAAATTTACATGCCGGACACCGGCAGAGAATGCTGAAGAAATATCTGGAGCACGGTATTGACTGCTTTGAGGATCATGAAATACTGGAGATATTTCTGTATACCGCTTATTCCCGCAGGAACACTAACGATATCAGTCATCAGCTTATAGATAAATTCGGCTCTCTTGAGGGAGTGCTGAACGCCGGCTATGACGAGCTTGTGGGGGAAAAGAACGTGGGAGTTACCGCCGCGGCGCTGATAAGCTTCATGAAAGACTTCGCCCGGAAGTACAGCAAGGCGGACATAGCCGGAATGAAGCTTTCCACCTCCGAGAGCGTCAGGAAATTCTGCTATGATCTGCTGAAAGGCTGCGCTGTTGAGGAGGCTCACGCGCTGTTCCTCGACCAGACCCTCAATCTGATAGGAGAGGCTCAGATCTCCCGCGGAGGGCCCAACTCTGTGGATTTCGACCTCAGAACGATAGTTACAAAAGCGATACGCACCCAGTGCAGCAATATAATCCTCGCCCACAGCCACCCGAAAGGCGTGCTGCTTCCGTCGTCGGCGGACATTGCGGCGACAAGGCGGGTCGCGGCTGCGCTGAAAAACATCGGTATCAACCTTGTTGACCATATCATCACGAACGAAGAGGACAGCTATTCCATGCGCACCGCAGGAATGCTGCCGGATATCTGGTTATAGGAGTTATTATGGATCATTTCGAGCTTCATTCGCAGTATTCTCCCACCGGCGACCAGCCGCAGGCGATAAAGGCGCTTTCCGAGGGAGTTCTCCGGGGGGACAAGGAGCAGACCCTGCTGGGAGTTACCGGCTCCGGCAAGACCTTCACAATGGCGAATATCATTGCGAATGTCAACCGCCCTACGCTGGTGCTCGCGCACAATAAGACCCTTGCGGCGCAGCTCTGCTCCGAGTTTCGGGAGTTCTTCCCGAACAATGCGGTGGAGTATTTCGTGTCGTATTATGACTACTACCAGCCGGAGGCTTACATTCCCTCCACCGACGCGTATATCGAAAAGGACAGCGCGATAAACGACGAGATAGACCGCCTGCGGCATTCTGCGACAATGGCTCTTGCGGAGCGGCGGGACGTGATAATCGTCGCGTCGGTGTCCTGCATTTATTCGCTGGGCAGCCCTGAGGATTACCGCAGCAACACCCTGTCCCTCCGTCAGGGGCAGGAAATAAGCCGCGAGGAGGTAATAAAGCGGCTTGTGGAGATTCAGTACGAGCGCAACGAGATCTCCTTTACACGAAACAAGTTCCGGGCAAAGGGGGATACTCTGGAGATATTTCCGGCGGGCGGAACTAATGAAACCGCGATACGGGTGGAGTTTTTCGGGGACGAAATAGACCGCATCAGCGAGTTTGACGCGCTCACCGGGCAGGTGCGCTCAACGCTACTGCACTGCATGATATTCCCGGCTTCGCATTATATCGTGGGTCACGAGCGGCTTCACAGTGCGTTGGAGGAGATAACCCGTGAAATGGAGGAGCGGGTGCAGTATTTCACCGAAAATAATAAGCTTATCGAAGCGCAGCGCATTGAGCAGCGCACCCGCTACGACATGGAAATGCTGGGGGAGATCGGCACCTGCAAAGGAGTCGAGAATTACTCCCGGATACTGTCCGGGCGCGCTCCCGGCTCAACTCCGGTGACGCTTATCGACCATTTCCCTAAGGACTTCCTGCTGTTCGTGGACGAGAGCCACGTTACTCTGCCGCAGGTAAGGGGAATGTACGGCGGGGATTTCGCCCGGAAAAAGAACCTTGTGGATTACGGCTTCCGGCTGCCGTCGGCTTACGACAACCGCCCGATGAATTTCGATGAGTTCTATTCAAAGGTAGGGCAGGCGGTGTTCGTTTCGGCGACCCCCGGCGACTTTGAAAAGGAGCATTCCACCCAGATCGTGGAGCAGGTGATAAGACCCACGGGACTTCTTGACCCGGAGGTTATCGTGAAACCCACCGAGGGTCAGATCGAGGATCTTATCTCCGAGATAAACACCCGAACCGCAAAGAAACAGCGCGTGCTTGTGACCACCCTAACCAAGAAAATGGCAGAGGATCTGACCGATTATCTGACGAAGCTTGAAATAAAGGTGCGGTATATGCACCACGATGTGGACACGATAGAGCGCATGGAGCTTATCCGCGACCTGCGAGCCGGGGAATTCGACGTGCTGGTGGGAATCAACCTGCTGCGCGAGGGTCTGGATATCCCGGAGGTGTCGCTAGTGGCGATACTGGACGCAGACAAGGAGGGCTTCCTCAGAAGCGAAACATCTCTTGTCCAGACCATAGGCAGAGCCGCCCGGAACGCGGAGGGCGTAGTTATCATGTACGCCGACAGCGTGACCGACTCAATGGAGCGGGCGATCTCTGAAACCATGCGCCGCCGTGAGATACAGCAGAAATACAACGAGGAGCATGGAATTACCCCGAAAACAATTATCAAGGACATTCGGGACGTGCTGGAGATCACCAAGAAAACCGACGGCAGCTCAAAGCACGGAAAGCCGATAAAGCAGATGACAAAGCGGGAACGGGAGGCTCTTATCGCAAAGTACACTGTTGAGATGAAAAAGGCGGCGAAGATGCTGGATTTCGAGCACGCGGCATTCCTGCGGGATAAGATAAAGGAGCTGCAATAACAATGGAGGAAACCATGAAATACCTGAAATACCCTGACGAAGATGCCATTAACAGCTGCCTTGCCAGAAAGGGGGCGCTTCTCATCGCGATATCCTTTGATGGCGAAACAGTTCTTATCTCCCGGCTGGAGGACAGCTATGAACACCATATCCTGCTTGCTCATTTCGGAATAAAGCAGACCGATATTGATAAGTATTTCCGTATTGTGGTTGACGATGGCTCCGCAGACTGGACTTTCGTATGCCCGCCTGAATACAAGAACATTTCAGACAGGAAACGGCGCATCACAGCATATTATAACGATGGCATATCGGCGATATCAAAAGTCCTCGCCGACATCGGTTATTACTCGGATATAAGGATACCGAAAAGATACAGGCGGCATTTTGATGTCCATGGTGACGACAGCACATACCTGCCGTACTGATATAAGAAAGGAACAAAGAAAGTGGCAAACGATAAAATAGTGATAAAGGGCGCGCGGGAGCACAACCTCAAAAATATCGACCTCACCATTCCTCGGGACAGCCTTGTGGTAATGACCGGACTTTCCGGCAGCGGTAAAAGCTCACTTGCGTTCGATACGATATTTGCGGACGGACAGCGCAGATATATGGAGAGCCTGTCCTCATACGCGAGAATGTTCCTCGGTCAGATGGAAAAGCCGGACGTGGACAGCATAGAGGGACTTTCCCCGGCGATTTCCATAGACCAGAAAACCACCTCCAAAAACCCGCGCTCCACGGTAGGCACTGTCACGGAAATTTACGACTACCTGCGTCTGATGTACGCGAGAATCGGCATTCCACACTGCCCGGTGTGCGGACGTGAGATAAAGCAGCAGACGGTGGACGAGATAGTTGACAAGGTTCTGGAACTGCCGGAGCGCACAAAGTTTCAGGTGCTTGCTCCGATCGTCAGAGGGCGCAAGGGCGAACATCAGAAGGAGTTCGAGGCAGCGCGGAAGTCGGGTTATTCCAGAGTGCGCGTGGACGGGATAGCTTACGACCTGTCCGAGAAAATCACGCTGGAGAAGAACAAGAAGCATTCAATTGAGATAGTGGTTGACCGCCTTGTGATAAAGGAGGGTATAAAGTCCCGCCTTACCGAGAGCGTTGAAACCGCCGGAAATCTCACAGGAGGGCTTGTTTATATCGACGTGATAGACGGGGAGGAACTGCACTTCTCCCAGAGCTACGCCTGTCCGGAGCACGGAGTTTCCATTGATGAGCTTGTGCCGAGAATGTTCTCGTTCAACAATCCCTACGGAGCCTGCCCTAAGTGCACCGGAATAGGCAGCTACCGCCGAATAGATCCGGATCTGCTGATGCCGAATATCGGGCTTTCTATCAGAGAGGGCGCGATAAGGGCTTCCGGCTGGAACTATGCAGAGGGGACAATTGCGGCGATGTATATTGACGCGCTTGCCGAGCGGGACGGATTTTCCGTTGACCAACCAATATCAGAGTTGCCGGAAAAGGCTCTTGACGAAATACTGTACGGCACTAACGGCGAAAAAATACTCATAAAGCGTCCGAGATCTCAGGGCGGCGGGCAGTTCTATACGGATTTCGAGGGCATTGCCAACAATCTGGAGCGGCGGTACAAGGACACTAGCAGCCAGTATTCCAGAGATAGTCTTGAGGAATACATGAGCGATGTTGAATGCCCGGAATGCCGCGGCGAGCGGCTCAACAAGGCGGCTTTGTCTGTAACTGTCGGCGGAAAGAACATTATGGAGTTCTGTCGTATGTCGGTAACGGAGGCTCTTGAATTCGTCAACGGTCTGGAGCTTACTCAAAGAGAGGCAATGATCGCAAAGCAGATATTAAAGGAGATAAAGTCCCGTCTGGGATTTTTACAGAGCGTGGGTCTGGAATACCTCACCTTGTCGAGATCGGCGGGTACTCTCTCCGGCGGCGAGAGTCAGCGTATCCGCCTTGCCACCCAGATAGGAAGCTCTCTCACCGGAGTGCTGTATATCCTTGATGAGCCGTCGATAGGACTTCATCAGCGGGACAACGACAAACTCATTGCAACGCTGCGGCGGCTTCGCGACTTGGGAAACACCCTGATAGTTGTGGAGCATGACGAGGACACCATGAGGGCTGCGGACTATATTGTGGATATCGGCCCGGGAGCAGGAGTGAACGGCGGAGAGGTGATATACAGCGGCGATGTCAAGGGTCTGCTGAAATGCAAGGATTCCATTACCGGGCAGTACCTCAGCGGAAAGCTGAAGATCCCTGTTCCGGAAAAGCGCCGCGCTCCCTCGGACAAGTGGCTGAGGATCTACGGAGCGGCGGAGAACAACCTGCGGCATATTGATGTGGAGATACCGCTTGGGTTATTCACCTGCGTTACCGGAGTTTCCGGCAGCGGAAAAAGCTCGCTGGTGAACGAGATAATCTACAAGCATCTGGTTGGAAAACTGAACCGCGCCCGCACCAGACCCGGAAAGTTCGACAATATGACCGGAGTGGAATATCTTGATAAGGTAATAATGATCGACCAGTCGCCGATCGGAAGAACTCCCCGTAGCAATCCGGCGACATACACCGGGGTGTTCAACGATATCCGGGAGCTGTTTGCCCAGACTGCTGATGCAAAGGCGAGAGGCTACAACGCAGGTAGGTTTTCATTCAACATCAAGGGCGGCAGGTGCGAAGCCTGCGAGGGCGACGGAATAATCAAGATAGAAATGCACTTCCTGCCGGACGTTTTCGTGCCCTGCGAGGTGTGCAAGGGTCATCGCTACAACCGGGAAACTCTTGAGGTAAAATACAAGGGTAAGAGTATTTACGATGTGCTGGAAATGACGGTCGCAGAGGGTGTGGAGTTTTTCGCGAATATCCCGAAGATATACAATAAGCTGAAAACGCTGGAGGAAGTGGGGCTTGGTTACATCAAGATAGGGCAGAGCAGCACCACGCTTTCCGGTGGCGAAGCGCAGAGAATCAAACTCGCGGCGGAGCTGTCCAAACGCTCCACCGGAAAGACGATCTACATTCTGGACGAGCCGACAACCGGACTGCACACCGCAGATGTCCGCAAGCTCATTGAGATACTCCAGCGGCTGACGGACGGCGGAAACACAGTGCTTGTCATCGAGCATAACCTTGACGTCATCAAGACTGCGGATTACATCGTTGATATGGGACCTGAGGGGGGCAGCGGCGGCGGTACGGTCGTTGCGCACGGCACCCCGGAGGAGGTCGCAGCGGATCCTGTAAGCTACACTGGAATGTATTTACAGAAGCTGCTTTGAGAATTATGTGATTTTCCCGGCACGGGTGAAGTTTCTGCAATTTTTCAAAAAAATCCGCATAACCTATTGCAAAAATGCCGAAAATGTAGTATAATACAATTGTATGTCCGGGCAAACTTCTCCGGACAAAATGTTGAAAGGAGTTCAAACAACAATGACTTATTCTCATGAAGTTGAAAACATGTGTCCCGTGGCACAGGGCGTTGCTCACGGCGCTGCGCCTATCCCCGAAGAAGCTAAGTGGGTAAAGGCAAAGGAAATCGCTGACATCAACGGTTTCACACACGGTATTGGCTGGTGCGCACCCCAGCAGGGTACATGCAAGCTGTCCCTCAACGTTAAGGGTGGCGTAATTCAGGAAGCTCTTGTAGAAACTATCGGCTGCTCCGGTATGACGCATTCCGCAGCAATGGCAGCTGAGATCCTGCCCGGCAGAACCATTCTTGAAGCGCTCAATACCGACCTTGTATGCGACGCTATCAACACAGCAATGAGAGAGCTGTTCCTCCAGATCGTTTACGGCAGAAGCCAGTCTGCTTTCTCTGAGGACGGTCTTGCTATCGGCGCAGGTCTTGAGGACCTCGGCAAGGGTCTTCGTTCTCAGGTTGGTACAATGTACGGTACTCTGGCAAAGGGTCCGCGTTACCTCGAAATGACCGACGGTTATGTTACTGGTATTGCTCTTAACGAAGATGACGAGATCATCGGCTACAAGTTCGTTAACTTCGGCAAGATGATGGAATTCATCAAGAACGGCGATGACGCTAACACAGCATTTGAAAAGGCACAGGGTCAGTACGGCCGTGTTGCTGACGCTGTTAAGGTTATCGACCCCAGAAAGCAGTAATAGGAGGTAGAAAACAATGGCTTTATTTGAATCCTACGACAGACGTGAACCGCAGATTCTCGCTGTATTAAAGAACTACGGCATCAACTCCATCGAGGAGTGTGCTGATATCTGCAAGGCTAAGGGTCTTGACATCTACAAGCTCGTTGAGGGCATTCAGCCTATCTGCTTTGAGAACGCAAAGTGGGCTTATACTGTTGGCTGCGCTATCGCGATCAAGAAGAACTGTACAAGAGCTGCTGACGCAGCAGCCGCTATCGGCGAGGGTCTTCAGGCATTCTGCATTCCCGGCTCCGTAGCTGACCAGCGTAAGGTTGGTCTTGGTCACGGCAACCTCGGCAAGATGCTGCTTGAAGAGGATACAGAGTGCTTCGCATTCCTCGCAGGTCACGAGTCATTCGCTGCTGCTGAGGGCGCTATCGGTATCGCTGAGAAGGCAAACAAGGTTCGTAAGACTCCGCTCCGCGTTATCCTTAACGGTCTTGGCAAGGACGCTGCTCAGATCATCGCTCGTATCAACGGCTTCACATACGTTGAAACCGAGATGGATTATTACACCGGCGAGGTTAAGGAAGTATTCCGCAAGGCATACTCCACAGGACTTCGCTCCAAGGTAAACTGCTACGGCGCAAACGATGTAACCGAGGGCGTTGCTATCATGTGGAAGGAAGGCGTTGACGTTTCCATCACCGGTAACTCCACCAACCCAACCCGTTTCCAGCACCCGGTTGCAGGCACCTACAAGAAGGAATGCGTTGAAAAGGGCAAGAAGTACTTCTCCGTTGCTTCCGGCGGCGGCACAGGACGTACCCTCCACCCCGATAACATGGCAGCAGGTCCTGCTTCCTACGGTATGACCGA
>CAMAGG010000119.1 GCA_945833805.1 uncultured Clostridia bacterium
CTAGGCAGGGATTACTCTCAGGGGCGCAATTACTCCGAGAACGTAGCCGCCGAGATAGACGGGGAGATCCGCGAGCTTATCGAAACAGGCTATGAAAAGGCTAAGGAGATCCTTACCGAACACGGCGATCTGCTTGAACGCTGCGCACAGTATCTCATGAGGAATGAGAAGATCGAAGGCGCTGATTTCTACCGGCTGATGGCTGACGAGATCGACCTTGACGGCAACGAGAAGAAGAAAACCGAGGATATAGCTTCCGTTGAACCAGAAGCTGTCGTTCCTGAGGAAAAGCCTGAAGCTTCCGGCGAAGACAACGGCAATTCCACCGAAGCGTAATTATTGAAGCCGTCCGAGTTTCCGGGCGGCTTTTGGTTTGGAAAAAAGGTGAAAAGGAGAAAATTTATGGCACTGGAATTTATAGATAAAGCGCCGACACTGGAGGAATACAAGGAGATGCGGCGGCAGGTGCATTTTATGGAGCTTTCCGACAGGATATGCAATAACGTTCTGAACAACGCCTTTCATATCACGACAGTCCGGGACAACGGGCGCTGCGTCGGCATGATAAGAGTTCTGTCCGAGGGCGGCTACGCGAATTTTATTACCGATGTGATAGTTATTCCGGAGTATCAGCATCAGGGAATAGGAAAGCAGCTCATGCACCGGACGATGGATTACCTATATTCCACTCTTGAAGAGGGGGAAAAGATCGTGGTGTACCTCATGTCGGCAAAGGAACGCGAGCCGTTTTACCGGCAGTTCGGCTTCCGGGACAGACCTAACGAGCTTCTTGGCGCAGGCATGAGCCAATGGCTGGAAAAGTGACTGGACAATTTAGCTGTTTTGGTGTACAAAGTGTGAAATTTCTGTGTAATACTTGTTTGTTATTGACATAATCGCATAAATATGATACAATTAAGTTGTACATAATAACGGTAATGATTATCGTTTGTGTAATATCTTTCACAGGTTTTCTGGTTAAACCTGAATTAAATGAAAAGAGGTAATTAATTATGCAGAGAGTATGTCCTAAGTGCAACACCCTTGTTACAGGTGACGGCGCATTCTGCCCGACCTGCGGCGAGCCGCTTCCTTCCGCTGTTCAGCTTGAAAAGACCCCGCAGCCTAGCTCGGTTCAGTTCAATGCAGGTCAGAACAGCAGCATTCCGAACAGCGCTTCTTATCAGAATGACGCTCAGCCGGGTTACAGCGCACCTCAGGCTAACACAGTTCCGAACTACGGCGCAGGGAATGCTCAGTATAGCGCTTCCGTTCAGCAGACCAACAACACCGAAATGACCCTCGGTCAGTGGGTAGGAACAATTATCCTTACTACATGGTTCGGATTAATCAGCCTTATCCTTTGCATTGTATGGGGTGTAAGCGACAGCACGCCTATTGCGAAGAAGCGTTACTGTCAGGCAATGATCATTATTGAGGCTATTGGCATTGTGGCTTCGATAATCTTTATGATCGTATTTTTCTCCATTATGGCGGCAGCGATACCGGAGATCGTTGAGGCGATCGATGACACAATGGCAACCGGTTACGGCGTTTGATGACTGATTTAGGCAGAATTATCGCAGTGACCGGGCATTACGGCTCCGGAAAGACCAACCTCGCTGTAAACCTCGCGGTGGACTACGCAAAGGCGGGGGACAGGGTTTGCATTATCGACCTCGATATTGTTAATCCTTATTTCCGCACCGCGGATTTTACGGAGCTTTTCATGCAGCATGGCATTAAGCTGATCGCTCCGCAGTTTGCGAATACTAATCTGGATATTCCGTCCCTCGGAATTGACATGGCGGCGGTAATAAGTTCCAGCGACAGGGTCATAATAGATGTTGGCGGGGACGATTCCGGCGCGATAGCGTTGGGGCAGTATTCCTCGGTGCTGAATAATTTCGGCTGTGCGCTTTATTATGTGGTAAACCGCTACCGCTACCTCACACGGACTCCCGGTGAGGCGGCGGAGCTGCTTCGCGATATTGAGCAGGTATCGAGGATAAAGGCAAAGGGCATTATCAACTGCTCAAACCTCGGCTCAGAAACCACCGCCGTCGATGTTACAGTCACGGCGGATTATGCTGTGCAGTGCGGAAACGCCGCCGGGATACCGGTAGTGATGACCGCCGCGGAGCGCAGTCTTGACGTTGAGGGAGCTTACCCGGTGGACATTTATATACGTCCGTTCTGGGAAGAATGATACAACTGCCGGAGGGCAGGCTTTCTGCGCTGTTACGCAGGGTTTTCGGATATTTCCGATTCAGGAAAGGGAACAGATATGGCAAAGATGAAGGTGGATTTTGAGGTATGCAAGGGCTGCGCGCTCTGCACGACCGCTTGTCCGAAGAAAATTGTTGCGATTTCGCATGAAAAGCTGAATTCCAAAGGATATTACACTGCGGAATGTATTGACGATGATGCGTGTATCGGCTGCGCAATGTGCGCGATGATGTGTCCCGACTGTGCAATAACCATAACCTTGAGCGGGGGTGACGAATAATGGAAAGAAACCTTATGAAGGGCAATGAGGCTCTTGCCGAGGCGGCGATCCGTGCCGGCTGCAAGTGCTTTTTCGGCTATCCCATTACACCCCAGACTGAGATCTCCGCTTATATGGCGAAGCGTATGCCGAAGGTCGGCGGCGTCTTTCTTCAGGCGGAGAGCGAGGTTGCAGCTATCAACATGGTTTATGGCTGCGCAAGCTCCGGAGTACGCTGCATGACGTCCAGCTCCTCGCCGGGAATTTCCCTCAAGAGCGAGGGCGTGTCCTATATGGCAGGCTCTGATCTGCCCTGCGTTATAGTCAATGTAATGCGCGGCGGACCCGGTCTTGGCGGCATTCAGCCGTCACAGAGCGACTACTGGCAGGCAACAAGGGCGCTGGGTCATGGAGATTTCCAGATACTTGTCTTTGCACCCTCTACCGTTCAGGAAATGGCAGATTACATGGAAAAGGCATTCGACCTTGCCGACAAATACAGAATGCCGGCTATGATCCTTGCCGATGGTCTGCTTGGCCAGATGATGGAGCCGGTCACATTCAGAAGTGACGAGATCCGTCACCCCGATCCCGCGGATAAACCGTGGGCGACAAACGGACACGGCAATAAGCGGAAGCACAACATTGTGAATTCGCTGTACTTACAGGCAGAAGAGCTTGAGGAGCTTGTTGTTCAGCGCTTCAAGCGTTACGAGATAGTGAAGTCAGAGCTTCATGAGGCAGAGTGCTACCGTACCGAGGACGCGGATATTGTTGTCGCGGCTTACGGATCGGTTGCTCGTCTTGCTAAATCCGCCGTTGATTCTGCGCGGGATGCCGGAATTAAGGCGGGGCTTGTCCGCCCGATAACCCTCTGGCCGTTCCCGGAGCAGGAGGTTAAGGCTGCCTGCAAGAATGCAAAGCGCGTGCTTTGCGTGGAAATGTCCATGGGACAGATGATCGAGGACGTTAAGCTGGCGCTGGATTGCCGGCTGCCTGTGGATTTCTACGGCAGGACTGGCGGAGTAATTCCCAAGCCCTCGGCTATACTTGAGCAGATAAAAATTCTGAACGAAAAGGGGGCTGAGTGATATGCCGGAATTCAGAAAACCACACGCACTGACTGACGTGCCGTTTCATTACTGCCCCGGCTGCACCCACGGTATCGTACACCGCCTTGTTGCGGAGGTAATAGACGAAATGGGGATCGAGGGAGACACTATCGGAATTTGTCCGGTAGGCTGTTCGGTTATGGCTTATGATTACTTCAACTGCGATATGATCGAGGCGGCTCACGGACGCGCTCCTGCGGTAGCTACCGGAGTAAAGCGCGGAAATCCCGATAAGTTCGTTTTCACCTATCAGGGCGACGGCGACCTTGCCGCGATTGGAACGGCTGAAACTGTCCATGCGGCGACAAGAGGCGAGAATATCACCGTAATTTTCATCAACAATACAACCTACGGCATGACCGGAGGGCAAATGGCGCCTACCACTCTGCCGGGACAGGTAACACAGACCACTCCTTACGGCAGAAATCCTGAGGTTGAGGGTTATCCGGTGAGAGTGTGCGAAATGCTCGCGACCCTTTCCGGAGTGGCTCTGGCGGAGAGAGTCACCGTCACCGACCCGGCAAATATCCGCAAGGCAAAGGCGGCTATCCGCAAGGGCTTTGAGTTCCAGAAGAATAAGCAGGGATTTTCGATCATTGAGGTGCTTTCCACCTGCCCCACCAACTGGGGAATGTCCCCGGTAGAGGCTCTGAGCTGGCTCAAGGAGAACATGGTGCCGTACTATCCGCTCGGCGTATTCAAGGAGGGAGCTGTAAGATGACAACTGAAACAATTTTTGCGGGCTTTGGAGGACAGGGAGTGCTGTTTGCCGGAAAGCTGCTGGCTTATCTCGGACTTAATCAGGATAAGCAGGTATCGTGGCTTCCGTCCTACGGTCCGGAGATGCGCGGAGGAACTGCGAATTGCAGCGTTTGCCTCAGCGACAGTCCGATAGGCTCTCCCTATGTTACTGAGCCGGATGTGCTTATCGCAATGAACGGTCCCAGCTATGACAAGTTTATTGAGTCAGTAAAGCCGGGCGGTATTGCGATCATCGACAGCACTCTTGTTACAAAGGAATGCACCCGCACAGATATCCACAGCTTCAGAATACCCTCAACGGCGCTCGCGGCAGAGCATGGACTTCCCGGAATGGCAAACATCATTCTTGTCGGAAAGCTGCTAAAGGAAACCGGTATCGCGGTAATTGACGCGGTTCGTCCCACTCTGGAAAAACTCATTCCGCCGAAAAAGGCAAATCTTATCGAGGCTAATATGAAAGCTCTTGCCATTGGAATGGCTCTATAACTGAAATTATCTCGCCCGGCGCAAATGTCGGGCGAATTTCGTATCCGGAGGTGCTTATGGAGAAAAGATCCCCGTCGATCAGCCCAGGAGCGATCATTGCTCTTGTTATTTCCGTGGCAATGCTTGTCTGGTTCTGTCTGCCGGGATTTATCAACGCAGGCACGCTCCTTGGCATAACGCTGTGTATCATGGTAGGAGTCTGCGCCGTATTCTGGAAGAAGCTGTGCGGAATTATCAGGCGGCTTTGGAAGAATATCGCAGGAAGGATAATACTCTGCGTCCTTGCGGCAGGTATTGTGGGATTTGTCGGTTTTTGCGGATATAACGGTGTGATGATGCTGAAATATTCCAGTCAGCCGCTTGAGCAGGTGAACTGCGTAATGATCCTCGGCTGTCAGGTAAAGGGAAGCGAGCCGGGCGGAGAACTGCTCAAACGCCTTAACACAGCGCTCCCGCTTATAGAAGCCCACCCGGACTGTATGATCATTGTCACCGGAGGTCAGGGAACGGGCGAGGATATATCGGAGGCAGAGTGCATGAAGCAGTGGCTGACGGAGCGGGATATTGACGAAGGCAGGATCTACACCGAATGCAATTCACACTCCACCGCCCAGAACTTCACCTATTCCGCGCCGATACTGTCTGAGCTTGGAATTTCCAACGGAATAGCGGTAGTTACGAACGATTTCCACCAGTACCGCGCGGAACTGTACGCAGACCGGCTGGGACTTTCGGTAGGTCATTACTCCGTGACGACAAGTCCGCTGGTGTTCCCGAATTATCTTATCAGAGAGCTGGCGGCGCTGTTTTTTGTGTAAATTCTATTGCAAAACAGAGGAATTTGTGGTATAATAAACGCAGATACTATTAATCAGGAATTCAAAAATACACATAGGGTGAGCAGATGAACTATTCACTGAATGCCGGCGCGTGGAACAGTGTTTTTGCGGTTCCCTCCGGCGTTGTTGATAAATATATAAAGCTAGCGGACGGCGCAAGTCTGAAGCTGCTGCTGTATCTGCTGCGGCACGGCGGGGAGAGTTTCTCTGAGGATCAGCTTCGGGAAGCGCTTGGGATAAAGCGTGCCGGAGAGCTTGAGGACGCGGCGATGTTCTGGTTTCAGCGGGGGATAATCCGCATGGACGAGGGCGAGCTTATTCCCACCGATGACATCTCTCAGGAGATGCTGCCGGAGATAGCCGCCGCAGAGCCGGAGCAGAAGCCGTCCAGTCTGCGCAGAGTTGCGGAAAGCGGCAGCGCGGCGATCTATACCGCCGGCGACATTGCACAGCGTAAAAAGACTGACGGCGCGATCGATTTCCTTTTCAAAGAGGTTGAGCAGTTGTACGGCAGACCGCTAAAAAACCCGGAAAGCCGCGTTATATTGCAGTTGACGGATTTCTACGGGATTCCCGCTGAGGTGGCGGTAATGCTGATGAAATACTGTTTCAAGGTCGGAAAGACCACTCCAAGCTACATAACCGCAGCCGCAAAGGACTGGGCTGACGAGAATATCCGCACAGTGGAGGAAGCCGACGCGCATCTGGTGAAGCTTGAGAAGCGGTTCAGCGTGGAGGAAAACCTCCGCCGGGCAATGGACATGAAAACGCGTTTTTCCCCCAATCAGATCGGCTATATCAGAAACTGGACTGAGGAATGGGGTTTCGGCGAGGATATGATAATCCTTGCCTATGAGATCACGCTGGACAAGACCGGCGGGCTTAATTTCAGCTACACGAACAAGATACTTGAGAACTGGAAGAACTCCGGCATTTACAATACCGACGACGCAAAGCGTCAGTCGCAGGAGTTTTCCGGAAAGCCGAAGAAGAATCAGGATTCAGGCTCTTCTTCTCTTGATATGGACGACGTTATGGACGAGCTGCGGCAGCAGTATTCTTGATTTAGAAGGTGACGCATGGGCTTTAACGAGCAATTCTTCAACGCGGCGATGGACAGACTCAATCAACGCCGCGCCAACAACAGAATAATCGGCGAGCTGCGCCGCGATGAGGTCAACGAGAAGATACCGGAATACCGGGAGCTGTCCCAGCACCTAGCGGAAACCGGTCAGAAGCTTGTATCGCTGATAATGAAGGGCGGCGACACGGCTCAGGGCGTTGCGCAGCTTGAAAAGGACAACCTGGACACCCAGAAGTGCATGACCGAGCTGCTTAAGACCGCCGGATACCCGGAGGATTATCTGAAGCCGGTATACACCTGTCCGAAATGCCGGGACAAGGGTACGGTGAACGGTAAATGGTGCAGCTGCTTTCACAGACTAATGCTTGAGGAAGCGGCAAAGGAGCTTAACGAAAGCTCTCCGCTGGAGCTGTCCTCGTTTGAGAGCTTCCGTCTGGACTATTACCCGGATAAGATAGATCCGGCGCTGCACGTTTCCGAGAGAGTGATCATGCAGCGGAATTTCGACTTCTGTAAAGAGTACGCTGAGAACTTCACAGCGAAAAGCGAGGGCATTCTCATGAGCGGCGCTACCGGGCTTGGAAAAACCCACCTTTCGCTGGCGATAGCTTCAAGAGTGCTTGAAAAGGGCTACAGCGTTATCTACGGCTCCGCGCCGGAGCTGCTGAGGATAATCGAGCGGGAATATTTCGGAAAGTCCGACAAGGATACAATGTCGGCGCTGATAGGCTGCGATCTGCTTATTCTGGACGATCTTGGCGCGGAAATGGAGAAGCAGCTTTACGATTCACTGCTGTACGAGATAATCAATTCCCGGGTCAGCCGGGGACTTCCGATGATCGTCAGCACGAATTACAGCACCTCGGAGCTTACGAAGCATTATTCCGACAAGATCTGCTCACGACTGCTCAGCTTCCGGCTTATGGCGTTTGTCGGCAGCGATATCCGCAGGATAATCAAGAAGAAAAAGTAACAGGCTGTCGATAAACCGTCATCTTCGTCGTCACGCCGCATAACGGCAGGCACA
>CAMAGG010000120.1 GCA_945833805.1 uncultured Clostridia bacterium
GGGCTTCGCCCTCCACTTCAACAGCAGTTCCTATTGACAACTTAATTGATTTGTGATACTATGAATAAGCTACGAATGCACTGAAATGCACCCGGAGCTGACAGATTTCGCTTAATGCACGTTTGCGGTTTACACAGAATTTGGAATAGAGCCGAAATAATCGTAGGGAGATCTCGTTTTTATTCATAATCTATTCCTGATTACAATGCGGAAGCTGATATTCTTACAGTACAAAACACCTGCTGCTTCTATCAAGGCAGCAGGCTTTGTATTTTATCATAGAACCGATAGTTTACATACGAACTGGCTTTTGTGGAGTTTTTATTCCACCGCTGATCTATGCGCGGAAGGTGGTTTGGCAATGGGCAGAGGATAGTTATGAATAGACCTTGCCCTCTGCTTTGTGGCTTGGAGGAACTATCTTTTTCGGCACTCCGCTGTCAAGCGTAAGCCCTCCGTCTGGCGGGGCAGAATCCTTGTTCGTGTTGCCCTTGCCGGGAACTATCCTGCAAACCTCGTCCCCCTCCGAGTGGGTCTTGTTCTCGTTCGGAACTATCTTTGCCTTCTGCTCTGCGTGGGTTTTGATTTCGTCGGGGATATGTCCGGCGGGATCGGGGGTCGTTTTGACGTATGCTTTGCCTGATTTCAGCATGGCGCATTCTCCTTTCAGCAGCTGTGCTGTCAGATCGCTTCTCGGTAGATCTCCGCGACCTCCCGCCGTTCCGATGACCATTCCTCCCAGCGGTGCTGCAAGACTTACCGCTTTCCATGCTTCGTAGTCATCATAGTTTCTCATGGGCTTCGGGAGATTTTTGGTTGCCGTACCCTGCGGCGATACTGCCTATGCTGTCTGCTTTCCCTATGCCAAAGACAAGGTTTACGGGAATCCTGTGTCCTTAAGCTTCATATAAACCATTTCCTTATAAAGATAAAGACAACGATGCACACCAAATGACATCGTTGTCTTTTGTTTACTATCTTAAACAATTACAGTATACATCGTTGAAAAAAGTTTGTCAATAGATTTCAGGCAAATTCGGTAAATTTAACTAAAATGTATTTGGCTAGACTTTTTCTATGTGACTTTTTGATAAAATGTGAATTCTTTGTTCGCATACACTGCATAAATATCGCTTTTGCATTCGGTATAATAAACAAAATGAGTAAAAAAAATAAAGCTGTTTGAGCTCAGGCTGTAAAAAAGCAGATAAACGAAGTCTTTGAACTGCCGTTGTTGATATACTTATGCTCTTCCTCGCAGTTGAACCGGAATATCTCGTTAGGATTTACCTCCAGTATCTCGCGTCCCATGTCCGCGGTGAGCACTCCCTCCTGTACGGAAAGATACTTTCTGGTGCCGGAACCGTGTCCGCCGCTCATATACACTCCGCCGGGAAGTATTCCTATATGGTAAATCTCAATCTTCTTGTTGTCCTCATAGGGGAATCAGGTTTTGGCTGTGAGCTTGTTTGAATATGCTCAATTAAATGATAATAAGTTATGCACAATGTATATAGTCTGCGTTTTTTATAGCTGAAAGATGAAAACACCTATTGACGTTCTCGCTGATTAAGTTTATAATATATAAAGAATACGAAAGATGCTGTATTTACAGGATCGAAAAGGAGAATAACATGGATATCGCGAAAATTGCAGCCCCGGGTTCACCCAGAAGCAGAATGATCTGTCACGAAGATCCGCAGCAGCTTCACGTCAACACACTTGAAAAGCGCTGCTATTATATTCCCTTCGGAAAGGAGCAGGATCCTTTTGCGGACAGGGAGAACTCTGATCGGTTCGAGCTTCTGAACGGAGATTGGGGTTTCAGTTATTATAACAGTATTGTTGATATGGACGATGATTTCGTTTCCGCTGCTCCGGAAAGTACGATACCGGTCCCCTCCAACTGGCAGCTTCACGGCTATGACAAGCCGCAGTATACTAATGTGTGTTATCCGATACCCTTTGATCCGCCCTATGTACCGGACGACATTCCGGTGGGAGTGTACCGCCGGAGCTATAATTATGTTCACGATGGAATGGACAGGATCCTTGTATTTGAGGGAGTTGACAGCTGCGTTTATCTATACGTCAACGGAGCGTTTGTGGGATATTCTCAGGTATCTCACTGTACCTCGGAATTTGACATCACACCGTTTCTCCGTGAAGGTGAAAACCTCATCACCGCCGCTGTGCTGAAGTGGTGCGACGGTACATATCTGGAGGATCAGGATAAGTTCCGGCTGTCGGGAATATTCCGTGATGTGTATGTACTTTCCCGCCCCGAAAAGCGGCTGAAAAACTATACCGTAAAGACTGGTCTGAACGAAGATATGTCCGCGGCGGAGCTTGTTTTCACGGCTTCCGGCTGTAATGCTGAGGTAAGACTTTCCGATCCTTACGGCGGTGTTATTGCAGAATTTTCGGCAGAGGACGGCGAACAGGTTTCTGTCAGTGTTGATGATCCTGCGCTGTGGTCTGCTGAAACCCCGTATCTGTATTATCTCACAATAACGGCAGGGGACGAGGTTATCGGCGAGCGGGTCGGATTTCGCAAAATAACAGCCGAAAACGGAGTGGTGAAAATTAATGGCAGAGCGGTGAAATTCAAGGGCGTGAACCGCCATGACAGCTATCCGGATACTGGCTATTACGCTTCTGTTTTACAGATGAAGAAAGATCTGGAGCTTATGAAACGGCATAATATCAACGCGGTGAGGACATCTCACTACCCGAATTCGCCTCTGTTTTATCAGCTTTGCGATGAATACGGCTTGTATGTGATAGATGAAGCAGATATGGAGTCCCACGGCTGCGTTGAGGTATACAATAACTTCAAGTGGGAAAACGGATATAACGGTATTGCTCTGCTGGCTTCGGACGAGCGTTTCAGAAAGGCGATAACCGATCGGGCGGAACTTCTTGTGAGCCGGGATATCAACCGTCCCTGCGTGGTTTTCTGGTCGCTTGGAAATGAAAGCGGCTACGGAACAAATATGTTGGCGGCAGGGGAGCTGGTGAAGTCCATTGACGACACTCGCCTGCTGCATTACGAAAGCACTCACCGGCTGGACGACACTTCGGACGCGGTGCTTGACGTTGTATCGGAGATGTACGCCTCGCCGGAGGATATGCAGAAATTCCTGCAAAACGAGCAGGAGAAGCGCCCGTTTATCCTGTGCGAATACTGTCACGCAATGGGAAACGGCCCCGGAGATCTTGAGGATTATCACAATATTTTTTATTCCCACGAGCGGTTCTGCGGCGGTTTTGTATGGGAATGGAGCGACCATGCCTGCATTCTGGGATACAATGAGAACGGGAAGCCTGAATACGGCTATGGCGGCGATTTCGGTGAAAAGCACAACGACGGCAACTTCTGCATGGACGCTCTGACTTATCCGGACAGAACTCCTCACACCGGCCTGCTTGAGCTGAAGCAGGTGTATCGTCCGGTGCGCGTAACCAGAGCGGAGAACGGGGCTTTTCTTTTCAGCAGTACTCTGGAGTTCGTCAATGCCGGAGATGTTCTTGACTGCCGGTATGAGGTGACCGATATCAACGGGGTTATTTTCGAGGGCAGGGTTGAATTCTCTGTCGAGCCTATGGGAAAAACTGAGGTCAGAATACCCGGTACGGAGATGAGCGGCAGGGAAGCCTATATACGCTTTATCTTCACGGCAAAGCGGAAAACTCTGTTCTGGGAGCAGGGGTATGAGGTGTGCTTCGATCAGGTGAAAATATGCGATGAAGCTGCTGATACGAAGCGGGGAAGCGTTGCCGGAGATGTGAAAATCGCTGACGAGCCGCTTTCTGTTGCCGTTTCTGCGGGTGACATTACCTATCATTTCAGCAAGAGAAGATCTGAATTCGATTCGATATGCGCTAACGGAAAGGAACTGCTTGACAGACCGATCTCGTTCAATTTCTTCCGTGCGCCTGTGGACAATGATGTGATGAAGGGCGACTGGTACAGGGCGCATCTTAACGACTACACGGTGAAGAATTACGGAGTTTCTGTTAATAAAACGGAGGACGGCGCGGAGATCTCCCTGCGGCAGTCCTTTGGGTGGAGCATTCATCAGCCATTCGCTTATATGGACGTGGTTTACACCATTTCTCCGGAGGGTTCGCTGAACATAAAATGCAGCGTTGAAACATCAAATAAGGTTACGTTCCTGCCGCGCTTCGGAATAAGGCTGTTCATGCCGGAGAGATTCAGCCGGGTGGAATATTTCGGCTATGGTCCGTATGAAAGCTACATCGACAAGCGTCAGGCTTCATACATGGGCAGGTTTACCGCTGATATCTCAGAAATGCACGAGGACTATATCCGTCCGCAGGAAAACTCGTCCCACTGCGGGTGCAGATTTATGACCATTTCTGACGGTGAAACTGAGGTGCGGTTCACTGCGCCGGAGAAATTCTCTTTCAACGCTTCGCAGTACACTCAGGAGGAACTTTCCGGAAAGCGGCATAATTTCGAGCTGGAGAAGTGCGGCAGCAGCGTTGTCTGCGTTGACTATAAAATGGCGGGAGTCGGCTCAAATTCCTGCGGACCGGCGCTGGCGGAGAAATACAGACTCCCGCTTCCAAGACTTACGGCGGAATTCAATGTTGAAATAAAGGCTGGGACAAATTAAGCGGTAAAGCTCCGGTCATTTTAAGGCAACACCGCATAATTATTGTCGTTCGATTGCGCCGTCAGATTTTTCGTCAGATTGTACAAATTGAGCGCAGGCGGGCTGTCGCCCGTCAAGCGAAATTTGGGCAATATGACGGAAAATATGCAAGCAAGCGGACGGAAAAGGCGATAGCCGGTAATTGTGCGGTGTTGCCTAAAAGTAAATCTGCTGATGTGCCATTAAAACAAAGGCGCTCCGCATCAGTGTGAACTGAACGGAGCGCCATTGCTGCGTTTTTATATCCTAATTGTAGCACCTTAATGCACTGAAGTCAATGTGCATATTTCACCAAATAAAGGCGGAAGAGCGCTGATTTTCCCCTGCGGATTTATGAAAACGGGAGCCACGGACTGACATGGTGCATTAACGTTTATTTCAGAAAGCTTCCCACCGGCTGAGTTCCGTTCTGCTTTTTGATGTGCAGGATAACTGAGCCGTCCGGCTGATTTTCCTCGCCCAGGATAATGTATTTTGTGCCGGTGCGGTCAAGCGATTCCTTATACTTTTTGAGTTCAAGCTGAACTGCATATTTTGCAGCTTCCGACGTGTCGCCCTCCTTGAGCTGGAAATGCACCAGCTGCTCCAGAACGGCTGCTTTTATTCTTTTCATGGCAATACTCCTTTCAGTAAGGGCATTAGATATGCCCCTTTATATAATTATACACCGGAATAATTTTTCTTGCAAAGGCAGGAGTTAACAAAAAATATACAGGAAAAAACCGTACATTTTGCACAAAACATTATCAGACGGGAAATTTCTGCGCTTTAGGGGTTAAAAGCCTATTGACTTTTACACTTCAATATGATAAAATATACCCAAAGCGCTTTTGCGCGGAATTCTGATGAGATCACCCGGAGGGTGTGACTGTGTAATCACAGCGTTGGAGGAATTGTTATGAAAAAAGACGAGAACATGGACTATCTGTTTAAGGCGGTTCTTTCGCTGAAAACTGTTGAGGAATGCTATGCGTTCTTTGAGGATCTTTGCACCCCTCAGGAGCTGAAGGCTATTTCCCAGAGGCTTCATGTGGCAAAGCTGCTGACCGATAACTGCGTATATAATGATATAGTTAAGAAAACCGGAGCTAGCACCGCCACTATTTCAAGAGTGAACAAGACTCTCAATTATCAGGCGGCGGGCGGATACCAGATCGTTTTTGACCGCATGAAAGAAGATGAAAAGTAATGCCGGGGTATGGTCTGTTTGCGCAGGTTTATGACAAGCTGACGGAAAATGTTCCGTATGACGAGATCGCTGAATATTATGACGGAAAGATCAGAAAATACAGCAGTGGAGGAAATTTCCTTGCGGACATTGGCTGCGGCACCGGAAATCTCACCGCCCTGCTGGCTGCGCGGGGATATGATGTGATCGGAGCGGACGCTTCACCGGATATGCTTTCGGCTGCCATGAACAAGCCCCACGAGGGGGTTCAGTATATCTGTCAGAACATGACGGAACTGGAGCTGTACGGCGAGGCTGATGTTATTGTTTCCACACTGGACAGCGTTAATCATCTTGAAAGCCCGGCGGATATTGAAAAATGCTTCGGCGCGGTTTCTCTCAACCTCCGCAGCGGCGGTCTTTTCCTTTTTGATGTGAATACTATATATAAGCATAAAAACGTGCTTGCGGACAAAGTTTTTGTGTATGACGTGGACGGAGTTTACTGCGTGTGGCAGAATTCCTTGTGCCCGAACTGCGGCGTGGACATTGAGCTAAACTTCTTTGCGGAATGCGAGGACGGGCTTTATGAGCGAATGGAGGAGAGATTCCGGGAAATCGCTCTTTCGCAGGAGAGGATCACGGAAATGCTAGAACGGTCGGGATTTGAAATCCTGGAGGTTCGGGAGTACCTCACGGACAAGCTGCCTCAGGATAACAGCGAGAAGCTTATGTTCTGCGCCAGAAAAAAGTAATTCACAGATTTTCTTTTAATGAATATAATGGAGATACAACATGGGAAAAATAGTTAGAACGCTTTCCGCAGACGGAAGCGTATTATGCTCGGCGATCGACTCTACCGATATAGTAAGGGATATTCAGAGGCTTCACGGGACTACGCCCGTGGTAACTGCCGCACTGGGGAGAATGTGTACCGCCGGATCAATCATGGGCGCACTGCTCAAGACCGAGGGAGATACTCTGACGCTCAGGATAAATGGAGGAGGGCCTTGCGGCACTCTGACGGTGGTCGCTGATTATCGAGGAAATGTCAAGTGCTGCGTCGGAAATGCGGGCGCAAATGTTCCGCTGAGGGCAGATGGAGGGCTTGACGTCCCCGCTTGTGTTGGAATAGACGGATATCTCACTGTTGTGAAGGATATGGGACTGAAAGAGCCTTATGTGGGGCAGATACCGCTTGTGTCGGGAAATATTGCGGAGGATATCACGGCATATTACTCGGTGAGCGAGCAGATCCCGACGGTGTGCGCGCTTGGAATAGTGTTCAATGACGACGCGACTGTAAAGGCTGCCGGGGGTTATATGCTTCAGCTTGTTCCGCCGGTGCTGGACAGCTCAGTTAAGGTGATCGAAGATAATCTTCAGAATATGGAGAGCATTACCGGTCTTCTGGAAAATGGCTTGAAGCCGGAGGAGCTGGCACTCAACGCTCTCGAGGGTCTGGGAGGAGAGGTTCTTGACCAGTGGGACGCTGAGTACTATTGCGATTGCTCAAGGGAGAGAACCGAGAGAATTCTTATCAGTCTGGGCAGGGAGGAACTCCAGAAGTTGGCCGATGAGGGTGAAACAACAGAGGTTTGTTGTCACTTTTGCAATAAGAAGTATGAGTTTTCAACAGACGAAATAGTAAATCTGCTCAAAGAGCAAAAAAATTAAAAAAAGTTTGAAAAAACACTTGACAAATCGGTTTGAAGAGTGTATAATATAGAAGTCGCTTGACGAGAGGAACAAATGAAACGAAAGCAAAAAGCGGCTTAAATGTGGAAGTTTAGCTCAGCTGGGAGAGCATCTGCCTTACAAGCAGAGGGTCATAGGTTCGAGCCCTATAACTTCCACCATATGGCCTGGTAGTTCAGTTGGTTAGAACGCCGCCCTGTCACGGCGGAGGTCGTGG
>CAMAGG010000121.1 GCA_945833805.1 uncultured Clostridia bacterium
GTCGGCGACGGTCTTTGCTCACAGATACCCGCGCTGCTCATCTCTGTTGCAACAGGTATGATAGTTACCCGCGCGGCAAGCGAGGACAGCCTTGTGAACGACATCAAGAGCCAGTTCACAGCTCAGCCCTTCGTGCTGATGATCGCCGGTATCGTCATGATCGTCATGATGGTAATTCCGGGATTTCCTACGGCAGTCTGCCTTATTCTGGGCGTGCTGCTCATCGTGGGCGCTGTGCTGCTCAACCGCAACAAGAAGAAAATGGCGGAACTGGAGCTTGCGCAGCGGGCTAAGGCTGAGGCTAAGGAAATGGAGAAAATGCCGGCGGACAACGATTATTACCGGGACATCGACAATGTTTTCAAGCTGCTGAACGTCGAGCCGATAGAAATGGAGTTCGGTTACAGTCTGCTGCGGCTGGTTGACGAAAAATCCGGCGGAAACTTCATCGAGCGTGTTGTCATCTTCCGAAAACAGTTTGCGTTGGACATGGGCATGGTAATCCCGTCGGTGCGAATGACGGATAACCCGGAAATCAACCCGAACCAGTACATAATCAAGATAAAGGGCGAGGAGGTCGCCCGGGGCGAGATCCTTGTAGACCATTATCTCGCGTTGGACAGCGGCGATGTTACTCAGCAGATCGAGGGCATTGACACGGTGGAGCCTGCGTTCGGGCTTCCGGCGAAGTGGATAAGCGAGGACAAGAAGATAATGGCGGACGTGGCGGGCTACACGCTTATCGACCCGGTTTCCGTCATGATAACCCACTGGTCGGAGATCATGAAGAAATACGCGCATGAGCTGCTCTCACGTCAGGACGTGAACACCATGCTGGACAACGTGAAGAAAACCAATCCTATCGTTGTGGACGATATTATCCCGAAGGTAATTTCCGTTGGATATCTCCAGAAGATACTCGCAAATCTGCTTAAAGAGGGCATTCCTATACGCGACCTTGAAACTATTCTGGAAACTATCGGCGACCACGCGAATGTACTTAAGGATATGGATATCGTCACCGAATATGTCCGGCAGTCCCTCAAGCGCACCATAACCCACCGCTTTGCGGAGGCAAATTCTCTGCGCGTGATCACTCTGGACACCCAGATAGAGGACATGATAGTAAGCTCGGTCAAGAAATCCGATCAGGGCAGCTATCTCGCGATGCCGCCGGATATTATCCAGCGTATAGTTGAAGCCTCCAACCGGGAGATCGACAAGATCAAGGACGTTATCCCGACGGTCATCATTCTGACGTCACCGGTGGTGCGGATATATTACAAGAAGCTCACTGAGCAGTTCATTCCGAACATCACTGTGCTGTCTTACAGCGAGATAGATTCCACAGCGCAGATACAGGCTATCGGCAATATTTCGCTGAATACTATGGCAGCCCCGGCAGTTTAAGCCGATTCGGAATGTCGAAATCGTGATGTGTGAAACTGTCACAGGTCACAGGATTTTTTTTAAAAGCCACCGTAAACCAAAAGGGGGGAAAGGCATGGAAAGCAGTGTAACCGCGGCATTGTTAGAGGAATACAGCATGAGCCGCAGCGAAGCAGTCCGCAATGAGATAGTGCTGAAAAATCTCGGACTGGTGCGTGCCTGTGCGCTTTCCCTGCGCAATACCTACATAAAGTACGGCGAGGTTGACGATGTCGTGAACGAGGGAGTAATTGCCCTCATGGACGCGATAGAGAGCTTCGACCCGTCAAAGGGCGCGAAATTTGAAACCTACGCGTCGTTGAAGGTGCGCGGCGCGATAATCGACTATGTGAGAAAGCAGGATTGGGTTCCAAGACCTGTAAGAAAATTCGCCCGCGACCTTGACAAGGCGAACAGTATATTGTATAATCAATATGACAGGGCGCCCACCAACGCGGAGCTTGCAGAGTACCTCGATATCTCCGAGGAAAAGCTGCTGAAAGGCATGGCGGACGCGTCAAACACCGTCACTCTTTCCTTTGAGGAGCTTCTGTACGAGGACAACTTCGAGGAGAGCGGCGCAGCGCTCACCGGCTTGGAGGGCACAGATTCCCGGTTACTGCGGGAGGAGCTGCGGCAAGTGGTGGCAAGGGCAATAGACTCGCTCAAGGAAAAGGAGCGGCAGGTCATCACGTTGTACTACTACAAGAGCATGAAGTATTCCGATATCGCGAAGGTAATAGGCGTGTCGGAATCAAGAGTGTGTCAGATAAACACCAAAGCAACGCTTGCGCTGAAAGCGGCGCTGGAGCCTTACATAAAGGGAACCCCGCCGGTGATCGCCGGCAGTCAGGAGGAACGGACTTGAACAGAGGATATTATTATGCCTGCAACGGCATGATCATGAACCAGCGCAAGCTGGACTGTATCGGAAACAATCTGGCGAATTTAAGCACCGCCGGCTACAAGCGGGATACGATAATCACCAACCGCTTCAACGAGCAGATGATACTTGTGAAGCACCGTGAGGAGCTGTCCGGCACCTTTGCCCAGACCTATGTGGATACCTCCTATTCTGACCTCGGTCAGGGTACGTTTGAATACACCGAGTCACCCTTTGACGTGGCGATAAACGGCGATGTTTACTTCAATATCGCCGCATATAACGGGGAAACGATGCTCACCCGCAACGGTCAGTGGGAGCTGGACGACGAGGGTTATCTCTGCCTGTCACAGTCGGGAAGGATCCTCGGCGAAAACGGCGAGATCTACCTCGGAAACAAGGATTTCGTGATAGACGCAGACGGCGCGATATATCAGGACGGTCAGCTTGTTGACCGGCTTCAGCTTTCATATATCAATCCAGAGGGGAATATCGACAAATTCGGCGCGAATATGTTCACCTCGGTGGAAGCGGGGGAAGTTCCGGAGGGAACAAGATACGAGATCATTCAGGGCGCGTATGAGCGCTCCAACATAGATGTGAACTATGAGATGACTATGATGATGAACGCCAACCGTATCTACGAGGCTTCCAGCACGCTGGCGAAGCTCCTCGATTCCATGAACCAGAAAGCTACCTCCATCTGCAAGATATAAGGAGTAAACAGCCATGAATATAGCATTCCATACCGGAAAATCCGCAATGATCGCGCAGGCGCAGGCTCTTAACGTCTACGGAAACAACATTGCGAACATCAACACTTACGGCTACCAGACGGTTCGCCCGTCCTTTGCGGACTGCCTTTATTCAAAGCAGCGCGCCCCGGAGGAGGACTGGCAGACCGGACACGGTACATATATCCAGAAAACCGATGTAATGTTTGACGAAAGCTCTTTCTATTACACCGAAAGACCGCTGGATTTTGCGCTTCCTAACGAGGGATTTTTCGCTGTTGAGAACAGATACGGCGACATAAACTACACCCGCGACGGCGCATTTTCCATGACTCAGGCGGAAACCGGAGAGTGGTATCTTGTCAGCGGCAGCGGAGAGTATGTCCTTGATTACGACATGAACAGGATAGTGGTTCCGTTCAACGAGGAAGGCACTGTGGCTGACTATGACGCATTAAAGGACATGGTGGGCGTGTTTGAGTTTGAGAACGTCTACGGCATCGAGGCGGCTGCGTCTAACCGCTATACCGCCACTGAGAGAAGCGGCGAGGTCACGGCTAACCGCGACTGGGAGAAGCTTCAGGGAGTTCTCATCACCTCCAACGTAAATCTCGCGGATCAGATGGTGAAGCTGATCGAAACCCAGCGCGCATATCAGATAAGTTCCCGCGTGGTTACCACCTCTGATGAGTTCACGCGTCTGGCGAATAATCTGAGATAATTTTATGCAATGCCGCAGTTCAGATGCGGTATTGCTTTCATAGTATCAGGAGAAAGAAATGCTGAAGAATTACGATGACCTGTCCCCGGTGGCGATAGACTGCCTGCGGGAAATAGGAAATATAGGCTCCGGAAGCGCCGCCTCCTCTCTTTCCGAAATGCTCGGAAAGCCGATCGAGATGAAGGTGCCTGCTGTCTGCGTGCTGGAATATCAGCAGATAATCGACACGATGGGCGGCCCCGAGAAGATCATCACCGGTATTCTGGTAAGGCTTCAGGGGGACATCAAGGGAATGATGATGTTCCTGCTGGAGGACAGCTTCGCTCAGGTGGTGCTCTCTACATTCATGAATGTGGAGAATGTTCAGGTGACAAGTCTAGGCGAAATGGAGCTTTCCGTCATAACCGAAATGGGCAACATCATGGCGGGCAGCTATCTGCGGGCGCTCAGCACCCTTACCGGACTGACAATTGACATGGACATACCCTCCATGACGGTGGATATGCTGGGTGCGATAATGAGCGTTCCTATAATCGAGTTTTCGCAGGTCGGCGACAAGGTTCTGTTTATTGACGACGGCTTTGCGATAGACGGCGTGGATATCAAGTCAAATATCATTCTTATCCCGGAGATGGACTCCCTTGAAACTCTTATGAAGAAGCTGGGTGTGTTATGATGGCAAATCTGACTATTGGCATTTCCGATCTCAAGGTGTGCAGACCGCCGGACGTTCTGGTGACCTACGCTCTCGGCTCCTGCGTCGGAATATGCCTGCTTGACAGCGTGACCGAGGTCGGCGGACTGTCCCATATCATGCTTCCGGACAGCACTCAAGCGACTAACGGCGCTGCGACGCCCATGCGGTTCGCAGATACCGCGATACCCATGCTGGTGAATGAAATGGTGAAGCTCGGCGCGAGTCGTTCCCGCCTTAAGGCAAAGATTGCAGGAGGCGCGGTCATGTTCGCCACCACCAGCGACCGCTTTAATATCGGAGAGAGGAATGTCGCGGCAGTAAAGGCTGCGCTCCGCAAGGAGGGAATTCCGATAATCGCCGAGGACACCGGACTGAATTACGGCCGCACCGTGTTTTTCTATCCCCAGACCGGGATAATGGAGATCAAGGCGGCGGCAAAGGGAAATAAGCAGCTTTAATACCTCCGACATAGGGCGGGCAGACAGCGGCAGCTGTGCTTCAACGCGGAAGCATCGGCTGCTTTTTTCGCGCCGTTTGCTTCCGCGGGTAAGGTTGCGACTGATGACGAAATGTGCATATTAATGTTAAAAATTAGTGCAGTTTATACAAAATCTCTGAAAAAATTTCTTTAGCTATTTACAAATTGAAGAGATTGTGATAAAATAGAAATTAAGCTGAAAGAGTACGCTCCGCCCCTGCGCGGGTGCAGGCTCATTCAATATTTTAAGGAGGATAAAATCCAATGGCAAGAGAAAAGCAAACAATGGATGGCAACAATGCTGCGGCTCATGTGTCCTACGCGTTCACTGACTTAGCGGCTATCTACCCCATCACCCCCTCGTCCGTTATGGCTGAGGTAACTGACTCATGGTCCACTGCCGGTGTAAAGAACATCTTCGGTGAGCCGGTAAAGGTAGTAGAAATGCAGTCCGAGGCTGGCGCTGCCGGTGCCGTTCACGGCTCTCTGTCCGCAGGCGCTCTCACCACGACCTACACAGCATCTCAGGGTCTGCTCCTGATGATCCCTAATATGTACAAGATCGCAGGCGAACTGCTGCCGTCAGTTATTCACGTTTCTGCCCGTGCAGTCGCTTCCCATGCGCTTTCTATTTTCGGCGACCACAGCGATATCTACGCGTGCCGTCAGACCGGTTACGCTATGCTCTGCTCAACCAACCCGCAGGAGGTAATGGATCTCGGCGCAGTAGCACACTTGTCCACTATCAAGGGCAGAGTTCCGTTCCTGCACTTCTTCGACGGCTTCAGAACCTCTCACGAGATCCAGAAGATCGAGAAGTGGGACTATGAGACTCTCAAGGGCATGGTAGATATGGACGCAGTTCAGGCGTTCCGCGACAGAGCGCTCAATCCTGAGAAGCCTGTTCTCCACGGAACTGCTCAGAACCCTGACATCTTCTTCCAGGCAAGAGAGGCTTGCAACACCTACTACAACAATATCCCCGCTGTCGTAACCGAGTACATGGACAAGGTAAATGCCGAGATCGGCACCAACTACAAGCTGTTCAACTACTACGGTGCACCCGACGCTGAGGAAGTTATCGTAGCAATGGGCTCTGTATGCGACACCATTGAGGAAACAATCGACTACCTCGCAAAGCAGGGCAGAAAGGTCGGTCTTGTTAAGGTTAGACTGTACAGACCGTTCGTTTCCTCCGCATTTGTTGACGCTATCCCCGCAACCGTTAAGAAGATCTCTGTTCTCGACAGAACAAAGGAGCCCGGCTCCCTCGGCGAGCCGCTGTATCTGGACGTTGTTGCTGCTCTCAAGAAGGAGAACAAGTTCCAGGACGCTCAGGTATTTACCGGACGTTACGGTCTTGGTTCCAAGGACTGCAACCCGGCTCAGATCATCGCTGTTTACAACAACACCACAAAGCCGGTATTCACCCTCGGTATCAACGACGATGTTACCAACCTGTCCCTCACTCCCACCGAGAACCCGAACACCACTCCGGAAGGTACAACCTGCTGCAAGTTCTGGGGACTCGGCTCTGACGGTACTGTTGGCGCTAACAAGAACTCTATCAAGATCATCGGCGACCACACCGATATGTATGCGCAGGCTTACTTCGCTTACGACTCCAAGAAGTCCGGCGGCGTAACTATTTCTCACCTGCGCTTCGGTAAGACCCCGATCAAGTCTACATACTTCATCAACAAGGCAAACTTCGTTGCTTGCCACAACCAGTCCTACATCGACAAGTACGACATGGTTCAGGACGTTGTTCCCGGCGGTTCTTTCCTGCTCAACTGCCACTGGACAGTTGACGAGCTGGACGAGAAGCTCCCCGCTCCTGTAAAGGCTTATATCGCTAAGAACAACATCAACTTCTACATCATCAACGCGAATAAGGTAGCAAGAGAGATCGGTCTGGGCAACAAGACCAACACAGTTCTTCAGGCTGCGTTCTTCTCTATCGCTAACATTATCCCCGCTGAGGACGCTATCACCTACATGAAGAAGATGGCGTACAAGTCCTTTGCTAAGAAGGGCGACGATATCGTCAACATGAACTACGCTGCTATCGACAGAGGCGCAGGCGAGGTAGTTAAGGTTGACGTTCCCGCTTCCTGGGCAGACGCTCAGGGCGAGCTTCCTGTTCACAAGGCAGAGGGCGACAACAAGTTCCTCGTTGACTTCGTAAACAAGGTTCAGATCCCTGTAAACGCACAGCGCGGCGATCAGATCCCTGTTTCCACCTTTGTTGACATCGCAGACGGCACATTCCCGCAGGGCTCCGCTGCTTACGAGAAGCGCGGCATTGCGGTTGACGTTCCTGAGTGGCAGCCTGAGAACTGCATTCAGTGTAACCAGTGTTCTTTCGTATGTCCTCATGCAGTTATCCGTCCTGTAATTATGACCGAAGCTGAGGCAGCAGCTGCTCCCGCTTCCGTTAAGCTGAAGGACGCTATGGCTCTTCCGGGCATGAAGTTCACAATGTCCGTTTCCGTTCTGGACTGCACAGGCTGCGGCGTATGTGCAAACATCTGCCCCGCTGGCGCAAAGGACAAGAGCAAGGCTGCTCTCGTTATGAAGCCCCTCGATACTCAGATGGATCAGCAGCCGGTATTCGATTATGCAGTTAAGTCCGTTGCTGACAAGCCTGAGGTTCACGAGAAGTTCAAGGAGAACACCGTTAAGGGCTCTCAGTTCAAGCAGCCGCTGCTCGAATTCTCCGGCGCTTGCGCAGGCTGCGGCGAAACTCCGTATGCTAAGCTGGTAACTCAGCTCTTCGGCGACAGAATGTACATTGC
>CAMAGG010000122.1 GCA_945833805.1 uncultured Clostridia bacterium
GAAGATTTTGTCAATAGAAATGGAGCAAAATAACGCTTCTGCGGAGCTGTGTGAGAAGTGGAGCAGAATGCCACTGATGTAAACAAATGGGGATATCGGATGCGCTTCGGGTCTGATTACTGGTCAGCGCAGGAAGAGAGATTTATAATACATTATCCATATCAGCGATGCAGCACTGATAAGCGCCAATAACTGCTTTTTCGATCGCATCTCTTTCGTTGTCAAATGTAACCGACACAATAGCTTTGAGCCGTTCCTCTGAGGTGTTATTTTTCTTATTCTGATGTCTGTTATAGTAATGATTTTTCTCCTTGTACGGTCAGATTCCGGTTGCTTTTCGTAATTCTAGTAAGGGAGCGGATCTTGGGTTGTTTCGGGCATAAACAGCGCAGTCTGCCGTAATAATACGCTCACGATCTCAGCGGACATCGTCCAGATCAAACAGCGCGTTCTCGTAGTCCTTTACGAAATACCGGATATTTGTCCTGCCTTTTTGGATAATCGTGTGACCCTCGGCTTCGAGCCGGGCTTTCTGAACTTCAATACCGCCGGGATATTTTGGATTAAGCTCGCCGTTCGCCCTGAGGGTGCGCCACCACGGAGTTTCGTCCCCGGTTCGCTGATAACTCGCCCATGCCGCTATCGACACGAAAATCCCGGCGGTTATCGGCTCGGTGAAGTCCGCGCCGCTTGTTCTGGCGAAATGCTCCCGAAGCTTCCCGACAGTGGTCAGCTTTCCGTATGGAATTAGCCTCATCACCCGGTCGTAATCTATCGGCGGGGCGAAGTACATTCTGTCCCCGCCGTATTTCTCAATGCTGGCGGGGTCTGTTATCACCTGAATTTTCGGCATATCCTTGCTGTCGTGAAGCATTGCGTTGAAATCCTTGCTGCTTTCGTCTGCCATAATATCACCTCCGGAGCCATTATAGCATGAATTTATGCTCAATGCAATGAGGCTGTTTTAATTTACAGCTCATTTTCTACCATGAATTTCACCTCAGCCGAGGGGTTTGTTACCGCTTCAAAAACGTGCCGTGGATATACGGGCTTGTCCGGTTTTTTGTCCACGTCCAGCCACACCAGCCGGCAGTCGCCGTCGCAGCGGATAGCTTCATAGTCGATAAGTGAAACGTCAAAAGGCTTTATCAGAAACAGAAATTCCAGCTCGTGATATACCGTGTCGTCTATGCGGAAGAACCTTTCCTCAATCGAATACAGACGGTCAATTTCCGCGTTTACGCCAAGCTCCTCCCTTATCTCCCGGATAATGGCAGCTTCGGCTGTTTCGCCAAATTTGACCCTGCCCCCGGTCACCAAGTACCAGTCGGCATGGCTGTCCGCTGTCATCAGCAGACGCTTCCCGTCGGTTATCACCGCCCCGACCCGAAAGTTGAATTTCTTGTCCCCTGTCTTGAATGTGCAGTCCATGCTGTTTCCTCCTTTATGTTTTGAGGGTAATTATAGCACATAATTTCGGGTATGTTAATAAAGCTGACGCAAAATCACCAAAACCGCGCCGTCTTCCGTGGTTTTTTTGTCTATTTCGCAGAAACTTCCAAAGGCAACAAGCGTTACGCAACAGAAATGCAACAAACTGTCCCTTAAAGGACTTGCTGGCGCAGATTGTCCATTGAAAAAAGCAAAAATCACAGGTATAATAGTATATAGTTGGCAGAAGTCAGCAGGAGGAACACTGTAATGAATCAGAAGGAAAAAAGCCCATTAAAGCAGTCTTTGTGGGGAAAATTCTTTCAGGTGCTTATTACATGGACGGTCTACTTTCTGTTCAGACCAAAGGTCGAGTGGGAGGACAAGGCAGTCCGAAAGCAGCTTAAGGGAAAGGCGGCGGTGTTCGTTTTCAACCACACCCACCACTTTGACGGAGCGTTCACCGGAGCAGTGTTGGGGCGGTTCAAGCCCTATGTCCTTGTGAAAAAGGACTGGTACGAGAAAAAGGCGGTCGGGCGCATGATAAGCTGGTGCAGGTGCTTCCCGATAGACCTTGACGGCACGGACGCCGGGTGGTATTCCACCGCCGAGGAGATCATCAAAAGGAACGGATCCCTTATCATTTTCCCGGAGGGCGGTATTGCCAGAGAGGGAAAGATACAGAAGTTCAAGCCCGGAGCGGCGCTGGTGTGCGCTTCAACCGGAGCGTGTATCGTTCCCATGGCGATCTACGGCGGGTATCACATGGTATTCGGCAGACGGCAGAGGCTTCTGGTCGGCAGACCTATCGAGAGCAATTGCCCCGATAATATGCGCCATTCCCAGTACGCAAAGCAGCTTATGAAGCAGGCTGAGGAAGAAACCAAACGACTTTACGGAATCATGGAGCAGAAGTACGGCAATATCGGCACTTACACCGAAAGCTACGCGCCGGCTGAAGGCTCTGAAGAAAATTAATTTTTGAGAGGTATTTATTATGAACACAGAAATCGCAGAAAAAATCAAGAATATGCTGGTGGAGAACCTGAGAATTCCCGCAGACGAGCTGGAGTACACCAGCGAGTTGTTTGGCAACGACATCGGTCTTGACTCCATCGACTCTATTGAGATCATCGCTGGCATCGACAACCTGTTCGGCGTTCAGATGACCGGCGCAGCAAGAGAGAATTTCCAGACTATCGAAACCCTCACAAAGTACGTTGAGGAACACATGGGAGAATAACTCATGGGAAACGAAAGAAGATGCGTTGTTACCGGTCTGGGACTTATCTGCGCGCTGGGCGACAATACAGATAAGTGCTGGAGCGCAGCGGCTGGCGGTATCACCGGTATCCGCGAGGTAAAGACCTTCAGCACCGAGGACTGCTACGCAAACAAGGGCGCGGAGGTGGCTGAAAGCTCCGACAAGCTCTCCCACGAGGACTATGACCGCAGTTCTCTGCTATGCATAAAAGCGGCGGGAGAGGCACTTGCGGACGCTGGATATACCGTTACTCCGGAGAACTCCGGCAGGATCGGCGTTATCGTAGGTAACTGTGTTGGTGGCGCAGCGAGCATTGACAAGTACTACACCGACGAATTCAAGACCGGCTCTGCAAAGCCCTCTGATATCCTGAAAATGCCGGCTTCCGCTATCGCGAACAACGTTGCGCGGCATTTCGGGCTGAACGGCGCGACGGCGAATATAGTAAACGCCTGCGCTGCGGGTACAATGAGCCTTTCCTATGCCTGCGACCTTATCCGGGCGGGCAAGGCTGACGCGTTCGTTGCCGGCGGCTCTGACAGCTTCTCATCGCTTGCCTTTGCGGGATTCCACGCGCTGCACGCCCTGTCTGCGGACGCATGCTCTCCATTCAATCACAGCAACGGTATAACTCTGGGCGAGGGCGCTGGTATACTCATCATCGAAAGCTACGAGCACGCTGTCGCAAGAGGCGCGAAGATCTATTGTGAAATTCTCGGTTCAGGAGTAAGCTCCGACGCGCACCACATCACTGCTCCCCGTCCGGACGGTCAGGGTCAGATGAGCGCTATCCGCAGAGCTGTGAAGAATTCCGGGCTGGAGTTCACGGATATCGACTACATAAACGCCCACGGCACAGGTACTGCCAAGAACGACGAAGCGGAGTTCCTTTCCCTGCATACTCTGTTCGACGAGAACAAGCACCTGTCTGTAAGCTCCACCAAGTCCATGACGGGACACTGCTTAGGCGCGGCTGGCTCTATTGAGGCTGTGCTGACCGTCAAGGCTGTCTGCGAGGACGTTCTTCCTCCGACTATCGGATATTCCGAGGAGGATCTGGCGGTACTTAAGGAAAAGGCGGGGGGCATTGATTTTGTTCCCAACACCAAGAGAGAAAAGACCGTGAATTACGCGGTTTCCAACTCCTTTGCATTCGGCGGCAACAACGCTAGTATCGTGTTCGCGAAGAAGCCCCACGACCTGCCGGACAACACCAACCGGGAGAAGATCTACATTACCGGTATCGGTAAGGTATGCGGCAGCGCGGCGGAAAATGCCGGAGAGGGCAAGGGTATCCGGGCGAACATAACCTCCGACGACTACAAGGAGCACGGCATAAAAATGGCGTTCTACCGCAAGCTTGACCGTTTCAGCCAGATCCAGCTGATAAGCGGCATGAGAGCGCTTGCGGACGGAAAGATCACCATTGACGAAAGCAACGAGAACGACATCGGCATAATCATCGGAACCGCCGACGGTCCCATGACGGAGATCGTGGGCTTCCAGAAGGCTGTTGTCGAGGGCGGAACTGCCAACGGCAGCGCGTTCTCATTCCCGAACACGGTTTATAACGCTGCGGGCGGTTATTTCAGCATTTTCGCGGGAATAAAGGGCTACAACGTGACTGTTGCGAACAGCGTTCAGGCGGGTATCCAGAGTATCTGCTACGCTGCGGACGTGCTTCACTCTGGCGGCGAGAGCATTATGGTGGCAAGCGGCACTGACGAGAACACCGATGTTGACGCAGAGCTTTACGGAAAGCTGGGTCTGTTGGCGGACAGTGCTCCCTATTCAATGGATAAGCCGGGCTTCGTGCTGGGCGAGGGTTCTGTTTCGCTCATCATGGAAACTGAAAGCTCCGTTGAAAAGCGCGGGGTTGAGAAGTACGCTGAGGTAGCGGGCTGCGCTATGACCCACTGCGCGGTGGATTTCGGCACGGTTTCCGGTTCTGAGAGCGCTCTTGTAAAGGCTATTGAGGAGGCATGCGCGGACGCAGGTATCACTCCTGCGGACATTGACGCGGTGAGCGGCTTTGCAGACGGTCACAAGGTGATAGACGGGCTGGAACTTTCCGCTTACGGAAAGGCATTCGGCAGGGATATCCCGGTGTTCGCAGTAAGGCAGGAGATAGGCGAAGCGAGGGCGGCTGCCGGCACGATGCAGGCGGCATACGCTGCGGAGCTTCTGAGCGGAAAGCTTGGAAATACTGCTGCGGCTTATATCAGCGGAAAGAAGTCCGATGTGGACATTTCCGGATATAAGTACATTCTTGCGGCGGCATGGGGCGCAGGCGGCTCTTATTCCGCTGTGGTACTCAAAAAGGCGTAAAAATTCAAAATAAGGCGGGGGGATTCTCCCTGCCTTTATTTTCAATAGAGGAGGACTATTTTGGATAAGGTTGCACTTGTGACCGGAGCTTCCCGCGGCATAGGAAAGGCATGCGCGCTGCGGCTGGCAGAATGCGGTTATGACATTGTGGTGAATTACAACTCAAACGAAGCACTGGCGCAGGAGGTGGTTTCCGCCATTGAAGCGATGGGCAGAAAGGCGGCAGCGATAAAGGCGAATACCGCCGACCTGAAAGAGGTTCAGGCGATGTTTCGTGAGGCGCACAAGATATTCGGACGTCTGGACGTGCTGGTGAACAACGCGGGAGTTGTTGACGACGCGTATCTTCTGATGATAAATGAGGACTCACTTTCCAGAAGCCTTGACATCAACATAAAGGGCTATTTCCACTGCGCTCAGCAGGCGGCGCTCAAGATGATGAGTAAGAAGCAGGGCAAGATAATCAACGTTTCTTCCGTAAGCTCGGTTCTGGCGGTGGACGGTCAGGGAGTATACAGCGCGACAAAGGGCGCGGTGAATTCCATGACAGCTACCCTTGCAAAGGAGCTTGCTCCCAGAGGAATTCAGGTAAACGCAGTCGCTCCCGGCTTCATTGAAACGGAAATGCTGGACGCTATACCGGAGGACAAGAAAGCGGAGTACCTCAAGGCTATCCCGATGAATCGTCTCGGCACCGCAAAGGAAGTTGCGGACGTTGTGGCACAGCTTTGCTCCGAATCATTCTCATACATGACGGGACAGGTTATCGTGCTTGACGGAGGACTTAGCTTATGATGAATCTTCTTGAGATAAACAGCCGCATAAAGCAGCGCCCGCCGTTCCAGATGATAGAGCGGGTGACTGAGCTTGAACCGGGGGTTTCCGCGAAGGGAATAAAGTGCGTTTCGGTGAACGAGCCTTACTTTATGGGGCATTTCCCGGACGCTCCTATCATGCCGGGAGTTCTGATGATAGAGAGCGCGGCGCAGCTTTGCAGCCTTGTTATCGCTCCGGAGGGCGCGGCTGAGGACGAGAGCAAGCTTTATGTGCTGCTCAAGGTCAAGGATTTCAAGTTCCTGCGCCCGGTAATTCCCGGAGATAAGCTCGAGATCGAGGTAAAGGTGACTATGGCTTCCACGGCGGCTTACGAGTTTTCCGCAGTTATCTCTGTTGACGGCGCTGTCCGGGCAAAGGGCAGTATGCTGTTTACAGCAATGGATAAGAGCGCGGTTTATGGCTGAGTTGATCGTTGATTACACCGCCTGCATAGTTTCCGGAGGGGCGGGACTTATAAGCCGGATAGAGAGCGCGGCGGCGGAGTATTCCCCGCTGTGCGGAGAGTATTTCAGCTATCTGTACGGAAAGCGCGGGGCGGCTTTTTCCGAGAGCGCCTGCGGCTTTCTGCTGCTTGATAATCTGCTGAAAAAGAACGGCATGAATCGTTCTGAGGTCGCCATTGCGAGAAATTCCAACGGCAGACCCTGCGTTATCAACCGCCGAGATATTGATTTCAGCATATCTCATTCCGAGGGTGCGGCATTCTGCTGCGCAGTCATCGGGGAGAATGCCGCGGTCGGCGCGGACGTGCAGCGGGTAAGGAATTACAGCAGGGAATATATGGAGCATCTTGCCCGGACGTTTATGAGTAAGACCCAGCTTGAGAGCTTCCTCATAAGCTCCGACCGGACGGAGTATTTTTACACTGCATGGACGAACAGGGAAGCGGCATACAAGCGCTGCGGCAGATACCCCGGACTTACCGACGACTTTGACGGCGAGGCGGCTCAGGGCAGTTTCACCGTCGGAAAGATAAACGCCTGCGGCGGCAGATATTATTACAGCATCAGCCTTGCGTAACTGCGGCTGTGCGTGAAAAAACAGGAGAACTAATGAGAGTATTGATACTTAACGGAAGTCCGAAAGCGGAGCGCAGCAACACGCTGAACATCACCAAAGCATTTCTCAAGGGCTTTCCGGAGGACACCGAGGTTGAGCAGGTAAACCTCTATAAAATGAACATCAGACCCTGCTGCGGCTGCTTTTCCTGCTGGAGCAAGACTCCCGGTCAGTGTGTGATAAAGGACGATATGCAGGAGATCTACAAGAAGATCGAGGCTGCGGACATAGTTATCGAGAGCTTCCCACTGTATTTCTTCGGAATGCCTTCCCAGATGAAAGCAATGACAGACCGCTGTCTGCCGTTCATGCTACCGTATATGGGCAACCTTGTGGAGGACAAGAACGCGAGCTTCCACGAGCTGCGGGACGAAAGTATGCACGAAAAGCGGCTTGTGGTGATAACCACCTGCGGTTATGTGGACGAAAAGCCCATGTACCCGGCTCTGCTGAAGCAGCTTGATCTAATCGCAGGAGAGGGCGGCTACACTGCTATTCTCTGCCCGGAGGGCGAGCTATTCATTGCGGAAAAGGCGAAGCGCCAGCGCGAGGGCTACCTCGCGGAGATAACAAAGGCGGGCGCTGAGTTCGCGCAGAACCGCTGCCTTTGTGAGGATACTAAGAAGCGCATCGCAAAGCCGATTCTTTCCCCTAAGGGCTTTGAAACTATCACCCTTGCCCATTGGGAAATGAACAAATGATCAGGTGATTTAGTTTCATAAGGAAAACCGGCGCTGGAAATGAGCAGAGCCGGTTTTTAAATTGTAATATGTATGATAGATATATCATGTAGACGGTTGCTGTTTGGAGCT
>CAMAGG010000123.1 GCA_945833805.1 uncultured Clostridia bacterium
CGGCTTCTCGCCACCCTGAAAAGGTGACTTTTTCAACAAGCTGTACTTATTTGGAAATAAATAAAAAAATTAAATATGGACAAATCTTTTTGTTCAATCATACAAAATGAATTATGATGAGATTTTTTTTGCGTTTTCTACTTTCATTTTCCTGACGTTTATGATATAATGTAATGGTATAAAATGCAATGGGTATGCTATGCCCTGCGCAGATACATAAAAATATACCCGGCTGTGAAACAGCTGTGAACAATATCTGTCCTCCGATTCGGGAGGGCAAGGGGGAAGTGCAGTTTTGGAAAAATACGTTATCAAGGGCGGAAAGACCCTGAGCGGAGAGGTCGTAATCAGCGGCGCAAAGAATGCGGTCGCTGCGATCCTGCCGTGTACGATACTTTCAGATGAGCCCTGCATTATTGAAAATATACCGAATATCAGCGATGTCACCATTACATTACAGATCATGTCCGAAATGGGCGCAAAGATCCGTATGCTTAACAAAACAACAGTGGAGATCGACACCCGTCCTCTCCAGAATATTCCCGTTCCCTACGAAAAGGCAAAGCTCATGCGGGCTTCGTCCTATTTCCTCGGAACGCTTCTCGGACGCTTTCACAGCGCTCACGTTTCGATGCCCGGCGGCTGCAATCTTGGCGACAGACCGATAGATCAGCACCTCAAGTGCTTCTCCGCATTGGGTGCAGAGTATGAGATCAACGGCGGCATGGTCAATCTCCATGCGGATAAGCTCATCGGCAGCCAGATATTCTTTGACAAAAACACAGTCGGCGCAACCATAAACGGAATTATGGCGGCAGTAAAGGCTGACGGACTTACCATAATCGAAAACGCAGCTAAGGAACCGCATGTAGTTGACCTCGCCAACTGCCTTAACAGCATGGGCGCGGACATTCTCGGCGCAGGTACTGACGTTATCAAGATCCGCGGAGTGAAGTACCTTCACGGCACGACATACAGTGTAATTCCCGACCAGATCGAGGCGGGAACGTTCATGGCAGTTGCGGCAGCCGCACGCAGCAATATTCTTATCCGCAATGTAATTCCGAAACACCTTGAGCCTATCACCCAGAAGCTGGTAAAGATCGGAGTGCAGGTAGAGCAGTTCGATGACGCTGTAAGAGTTATCGGCGGTCCTGAGTATGTCGGAACCAGCGTAAAGACCAATCCGCACCCCGGCTTCCCCACGGATATGCAGCCCCAGATGGCGGCGGTGCTGACCTGCGCGAAGGGCGCCAGCATGGTAACGGAGAGCATTTTCGACAACCGTTTCCGTTATGTTGACGAGCTGAGAAGAATGGGTGCGAATATCTCGGTCGAGGGCAGAGTTGCCGTGATCGAGGGAGTGGAGCGGCTTAAGGGCGCTCCCGTAAAGGCGACGGATCTGCGCGCAGGTGCGGCGCTTATCGTTGCGGCTCTCGGAGCAGAGGGAGTTACCGAAATTTACGATATTTTCCATGTGGAGCGCGGCTATGAGAATATGGAGGTAAAGCTCCGCAATCTCGGCGCGGATATCCAGAAGGTTGACGAGCCTGACCCCACCGCTGAGGAAAAGGCGCTGAAAAAGGCGCTCTGATGGCGAGGATATTCCCGATATGCAGTTCCAGCAGCGGTAACGCTACTTTTGTCGGAACAAGGGGACACGGCATACTTGTTGACGCCGGGTGCAGCTTTCGTTCCCTCAGAAATTCACTGGAGCTTATTGATACACCAATGTCTGAGATCGAAGCGCTGTTCATTACCCATGAGCATATTGACCATATCAAGGGACTTCTCCAGCTCACCAAGCACACCAAGATACCGGTGTTTGCAAGTCCCGGCACTATCCAGCAGCTCCGGACTTCGGTAAAGGATCTGATCCCGGAGGAGGTACGGATATATGACATTGTTCATGAGCCATACCAGAGTGCGGATTTTGAGGTAAAGGCGTTTCATACACCGCACGATACACCGGAGAGCGTGGGTTATCTGATAAACTACAATGGCAGGAAATATGGCGTCTGCACCGACCTCGGCAAGGTCACATCCGAGGTGGAAAAAGCCCTTCTGGGCTGCGAAGCGGTGCTGCTTGAGAGTAACTATGACCCGGCTATGCTGGCGAAAAATCTCAATTATCCGGTGGCGCTCAAGCAGAGGATCGCCGGAGATAAGGGGCATTTATCCAACAATGCCGCCGCTGAATTCGCCGGAAAGCTGGTTGAAAGCGGAACCACCAAGATAATTCTCGGACATCTGAGCCGTGAGAACAACACCCCGGCGACCGCAGAGGGGTGCATTGTAGAATATCTCAGGGGAAAGGGGATCCGCAGGAACAGCGATTACATACTGGACGTAGCCCCGGTCATGACGCAGGGGCGGTACATACCGGTCTGATGGAGTGATTTGCATGATAAAGCATATAGTTATGTGGAAATTCAAGGAAGGCGAGCAGGAAAATATGCTGCTTTTCCGGGACAGGCTTCTGGCGCTTAAGGGAAAGATCCCTGAGATCCGCGCCATGGAGGTGGGAATAAATATGAATCCCTCTGACAGAAGCTATGACGCGGTTCTGGTTAGCGAATTTGACAGCATGGAGGCGCTGCGCGCGTATTCCACAAATCCGCTGCACGTCGAGGTTTCCGCGTTCTGCAAGTCTATCCGCACCGCGTCCGCGAGCGTTGACTATGAGTTCTGAAAACCGCGTTCAGCATGAGTTTCCGCCGGTGTTTGACGGGAAATCGCGTGTGCTTGTGTTGGGCACTATACCCTCGCCGAAATCAAGAGAGCGGGGGTTTTACTATATGCACCCGCAGAACCGTTTCTGGCGAATTCTGTCGGAGGTTCTTGGAGAACAGATTCCGCAGGACATTCCCGGCAGGCGTGAAATGTGCCTGAAGCACGGCGTCGCGCTGTGGGACGTGCTGGCGGAGTGCAGCATTGAGGGCGCTTCCGACAGCAGCATTAAGAACGCAGTTCCGAACCGCCTGGAGATCATTTTCTCGGCGGCGGACATCAGTGCGGTATTCACTACGGGGAAAAAGGCGCAGGCGCTGTACGAGCGTTTCTTCCCGGACTGCATGAAAGCGGAATGTCTGCCCTCCACCAGTCCGGCGAACCGGACGATCTCCGAGCGAGAAATGCTGGAGAAGTACCGCAGAATTGCAGAGTTTCTTTGATAAGTTCAGCCTGAGAGTATTTCTCAGGCTCATTTTGTCGAAAAACTCAGTTTTGCACGCGAAGCGGGCATTTGAAATCCGTTTTTTGCCCCGGATTTGACGGGGGAAAAGATGAGATCGCCGCTGTTGAAGAATTGAAGCGTTGTGTCCTGAGGCAGATAATACTACATAGTTCAGGCTCCCTCCTTTTGTAGAGTATTATACTATTTCCTGTCTGATAAGCCAACATCAAAAAAGAAAGCATATTTTATTTTACCCCTTGATTTTTTGCAAGAAAAATGGTACAATAAAAAAGTAAATATTTTATCTGAACATGATCGATGTTCGTTGATCAGAGGAGCCTAAAAATGACAATCAAGACCTTCAACATCAACTCCGACAAGACCGCCTTTGTAAAGGCTTACCTGCCCGACGCCATTGCCGGACTTCCGTTTTGCGAAAAGCGACCGGCAATCGTGATATTCCCCGGCGGTGGTTATGAACACTGCTCCGACCGCGAGGGTGAGCCGATAGCGTTCCAGTATCTCGCGCTTGGCTATGCGGCTTTTGTCGTTACTTATGCCTGCAATGAGAAGTTCCCCGAACCGCTGATGAATGCGGCTTACATATTCTACAAGATCCGTATGCGCGCGGAGGAATTCAGCATTGATCCTCAGAAAATGGCAGTCCTCGGCTGCTCTGCCGGAGGACATCTTGCCGGCTGTCTTGCGACAATGTGGAGCGATATCCAGCTCACCAAGACCATTGGCTGCGAGCCGGAGGACTTGCGTCCCAATGCGGCGATACTCTGCTACCCGGTAATAAGTGGTGTGACCGCTCCCCACGAGGGCAGCTTCAAGGTGCTACTCGGCGAGGACGCTTCCAGATCAGACCTCAGCCGCCTGTCGCTTGAGAACCGCGTAACTCCTAAAACCCCGCCGGTATTCATCTGGGCGACTGCGAATGACGACTGCGTTTCCGCGCATAATTCATTAGTAATGGCGAAAGCCTGCGTTTCCAACAAAGTCCCGGTGGAGCTTCACCTGTTCGATGAAGGCCCTCACGGGCTTTCCACCTGCGACAAGGCTACCGGCTGGAATGAAGCGTTCTATCTTGAGAAAGTTCGCCGCTGGATAGGGCTGTCTGCGGAGTTCCTTGCGAAGTATATGAATGTCTGAAATAATGCAGAATATCGAGTGGATATTCCTTGACATGGGCGGGACGTTCATTGACGAATCCGCCGCATGGGAGGACAGAATAAGGCGCACCGCCGCAGTGAATGATATCCCGATAATTGTTGACGGAACGCTTACCTACGGCAGCAATGACGCTGTGCGAAAAGCGGAGCGTTTCCGTGAGGAAATGGAACGCGCCGCCGCCGAAAACCTGCCGGAGTATCCCACCGCAATGCAGAAATTCGGCATTCAATACAGGGAGCGCTGGGATCACACTCAGGAACGCTTGTACAAGGGGACAGAGGAATTACTTCAACGGCTGCACGAGCGGTACAGACTGGGAATTATCGCAAATCAGCCGGATAGCGCACGCCAAAGGTTGGAGAAGTTCGGGGTGCTGAAATACTTCGACCACCTGACGATATCCGGCGAGATAGGCTTCTCAAAGCCTTCCCCCACGATATTCCGGGAAACCCTCCGCATGACGGGGACTTCTGCGGAAAAATGCTTTATGGTGGGGGATAAGCTCACCAACGACATCGCCCCGGCAAAGAAGCTGGGGTTTCATACCGTGTGGGTGAAGCAGGAGTACGGCGGAATGAACAGGATAACCGACGACAGCTTGAAGCCGGATCTCACGGTTGACAGCTTTTTCTCTCTGCCGGAAGTTTTTCTCGGATAACTATTGACAAATAGAAAATTATATGTTAATATATAGCCGGTTAGCATAGACTAACGCAAAGGAAGGAGCAAAAGAAAATGAAAACACCATTTGTAACAAAGGAACAGATCGAGGAGATCGTGCAGACCTATCCCACTCCGTTCCACATCTATGACGAAAAGGGCATCAGAGAAACCGCCCGCAGCCTGTACAAGGCATTTTCATGGAACAAGGGCTTCAAGGAGTATTTTGCGGTAAAGGCTACCCCAAACCCGTTCATCATGAACATTCTGAAAAGCGAGGGCTGCGGCTTTGACTGCTCAAGCTACAATGAGCTGCTGCTGAGCGATCAGGTCGGCGCAAAGGAGCATGAGATAATGTTCAGCTCCAACGCTACCCCGGACGAGGATTTCAGGCTTGCCTACAAGCTTGGCGCGGTGATAAACCTTGATGATTTCACACATATTGATGTTCTGGATAAACTGACCGGAATTCCGGAAACCATTTCCTGCCGCTACAACCCCGGCGGAGAGTTCAAGACCGACGGCAGCCCCAATGTAATGGATACGCCGAGGGACGCAAAGTACGGATTCACCCACGACCAGCTTATTGAGGGCTACCGCATACTGAAGGAAAAGGGTGCGAAGAAGTTCGGAATGCACGCGTTCCTTGCGAGCAACACCCTGACTAACGATTATTACCCCACTCTGGCGGGCATTCTGTTCCGCACCGCAGTGGAGATAAAGGAAAAGACCGGCGTGGAGCTGAGCTTCATCAACCTTTCCGGCGGCGTGGGAGTTCCCTACCGCCCCGACCAGCCCGCAAACGATATCGCTGTGATCGGCGATAAGGTACACGAGCAGTTCGACAAGATCCTTGTTCCGGCAGGACTTGGCAATATATCCCTCTGTACCGAGCTGGGACGTTTCATGCTTGCGCCGAACGGAATGCTCATCGCAAAGGCAATCCGCGAGAAGCACACCTACAAGGAGTACATCGGACTTGACGCCTGCGCCGCTAACCTCATGCGTCCGGCAATGTACGGAGCATACCACCACATCACCGTACTCGGCAAGGAGGATCAGCCCTGCGACCACAAGTACGATGTTACCGGCGGTCTGTGCGAGAACAACGATAAATTCGCTATCGACAGAATGCTTCCGAAGATCGACATGGGTGATTATCTCGCTATTCATGACGCGGGAGCGCACGGCTTCTCAATGGGCTACAACTACAACGGAAAGCTCAGAAGTGCGGAGCTTCTGCTGCGGGAGGACGGTTCTGTGAAGCTCATAAGACGTGCGGAAACCGCCGCTGATTACTTTGCGACCTTTGATTTCGCAAACTATAATTACGACCTGTAATTAATAAACTGCCGCCGTGCAGGAGCTGCTGCATGGCGGCAATTGTTTGAGGTAATTCCAATGAGAATGAGAAAGAAAAAACATCTGGAGGAGCGGCTTGAAGCCTGCCGTCCGGTAATGCTGGTGATGCAGAACCAGAACGAACACGCGAACGACCCTCTGGACGAGGCGCTTTTCTTTGACAGCGAGAAAGTATTCGGCAACAGCAATCCGGTGCATCTTGAGGTGGGCAGCGGTAAAGGCAGCTTCATTCTTGAACTTGCGCGGCGCAATCCGGATATAAACTACATCGCGGTGGAAAAGACCCCCAACGTGCTTGTCACCGGCGCTGAGGCTCTGATGAACAGCGATATAAAGAACGTCCGCTTCTGTCTGGGGCAGGCGGAGTATCTGGAGCATCTGTTCCGTCCGCACACCGTGGAAAGGCTGTATCTGAATTTCAGCTGTCCGTTCCCGAAGGAAACCTACGCCCGGCACAGGCTCACCCACACCAGATTTCTGACTATCTACAAGCAGATAATGAAGCCCGGCGCGGAGATACACCAGAAAACCGACAATATGCGGCTGTTTGAGTTTTCGATAGAGCATTTTTCGCATAATGGCTTCGCTATGAAAAACGTTTCCCTTGATTTACATAACAGCGGCTTTGAGGGGAATATTATGACGGAGTATGAAAAGCGGTTCACCGATCTGGGACAGCCTATCTATCGCCTTGAAGCAGTTGTTCCTGAGTAATTCAGAACCGCGCAGGAGGTTCTTATGAGAAAGATCACGGGTACGTTCCCAAGCACGTCCGGGCTTTGCCGCTGCCGGTATTATATGTATCTGCCGGATAAGCCGAGGGCTGTAATAATGGTGTCCCATGGTATGTGCGAGTACATTCAGCGGTACAGGGAGTTTGCGGAGTTTCTCTGCGACAACGGGATAGCGCTTTGCGGAAACGACCACATCGGGCATGGAAATTCCGTTTCTGACCCGGATATGCTGGGGTATTTCGGGGAGTCCGGCGGATATATGTGCATGGTGAAGGATCTGCACCGCATGAAGCTCATCATGGAGAAGAAGTTTCCGGGAATACCGCATTTTCTTCTTGGTCACAGCATGGGCAGCTTCATCGCAAGAATATATCTTTCAAGATATGACGACCGCTGGGACGGCGCGCTGATAATGGGTACTGCCGGGGGAGTTACCGGCTCTGCTCCGCTCAGACGGCTGCTGGAGGTGCTGTGCCATACCAAGGACAGCAAGTTTCGCCCGGAGTTCAGCAGGCGACTTGCGTTCGGCGTGTTCAACCTTAGAATGGAGAACCGCCGCACCCCCAACGACTGGCTGTCCAGAGTTGACGAGAATGTGGATAAATTCAATGCCGA
>CAMAGG010000124.1 GCA_945833805.1 uncultured Clostridia bacterium
AAAAAATCGGTTTTGTCAATGCTATACTCAGGGGATTTTCCGACATATTACGCGCATCCTCTGACAAATCCTATTGAAAAATACCCTATGGGGGTATAGAATATTAATATAACCCAGAATTTGTGTGCTCTCTTGACATATACCCCGTGGGGGTATATAATATGAATTACAACAAATAAAGGAGCTGATAAAAACGGAACACAAGGAATGCTGTCAGTGTCAGCACTGCAAAAAGACAAAGGAGCGCTCTCCGGAGGAATACCGCTCGCTGATGAACCGCATAAAGCGCATTCAGGGACAGCTCAGGGGAATTGAGGGAATGCTGGAAAACAACGCCTACTGCACCGATATCATGATTCAGGTAGCCGCAGCCAACGCCGCGCTGAATTCGTTCAACCGGGAGCTTCTTTCCGCTCATATTAAGACCTGCGTTGCGCAGAATATCAGAGAGGGTAACGACGATGTTATCGACGAGCTTCTGGCGACATTGCAGAAGCTGATGAAATGAAAGGAGCTATAATGCTGCAATTCGATATAACAGGCATGAGCTGCGCCGCGTGCAGCGCCAGAATAGAGAAAGCCGTTTCAAAGGTGGCAGGGGTAAGCTCCTGCTCGGTAAATCTGCTGACGAACTCCATGACGGTGGAGGGAACTGCGGACAGCGGGGTAATTATTTCCGCTGTGACCGCAGCAGGCTACGGCGCAAGCATAAAAGGCTCGCAGGCGGTGCAGAGAGCCGAGGAAGCTCCGCAGAAGAAAAGCTCCTCGTCAATGAAGGAGCGGCTCATCTCCTCGCTCATCTTTCTGGTTTTGCTGATGTATTTCTCAATGGGACACATGATGTGGGGATTTCCGCTGCCGCCGTTCCTTGAAGGAAATCATGTGGCAATGGGGCTTATCCAGCTTCTGCTCACAGTCGTGATAATGGTAATTAATCAGAAATTCTTTATCAGCGGCTTCAAAGCGCTGTTCAAAGGCGCGCCGAATATGGACACGCTGGTGGCGCTGGGGGCCTCCGCGGCGTTCGGTTACAGCACCTACGCCCTGTTCGCAATGACCGACGCGCAGCTTCACGGAAATTCAGAAGCTGTGATGTCCTATATGCATGAGTTCTATTTTGAGTCCGCCGCCATGATACTCACGCTGATAACCGTTGGAAAAATGCTTGAAGCCCGCTCAAAAGGAAAAACCACCGACGCGCTGAATTCACTGATGAAGCTTGCTCCAACCACCGCAACTGTTATCCGTGACGGCGCAGAGCAGCAGATACCGATTGAGCAGCTCAATGCCGGGGATATTTTCGCTGTGCGCCCCGGCGAGAGCATACCCGCTGACGGAGTAGTCACCGAGGGAGAAAGCTCGGTGAACGAAGCAGCGCTCACCGGCGAAAGCATTCCGGCGGACAAGGCAGCCGGGGACAGGGTTTCCGCCGCAACGATAAATCTCTCCGGATATATCCGCTGCAAAGCAACTCAGGTCGGCTCGGATACTGCGCTGTCCAAGATAATCAAAATGGTGAGCGACGCGGCGGCAACCAAAGCGCCTATCGCAAAGCTCGCGGACAAGGTTTCCGGCGTGTTCGTGCCGGTGGTAATCGGAATCGCGCTGGTGACTGTCGCAGTGTGGCTGATGTGCGGTCAGACTGTGGGCTACGCGCTGGCAAGGGGCATTTCCGTTCTGGTAATAAGCTGCCCCTGCGCTCTGGGACTTGCTACCCCTGTGGCAATAATGGTGGGCAGCGGTGTCGGTGCAAAGAACGGAATTCTGTTCAAGACCGCCGTTTCCCTTGAGGAAACAGGAAAGATAAGAATTGCCGCGCTGGACAAGACCGGAACCATAACCAAGGGCGAACCTGCGGTAACTGATATTGTCCCCGCCGAGGGAATTTCGCAGAGGGAGCTGCTTTCCGCTGCCTGCACCCTTGAAGCCAAAAGCGAGCACCCTCTTGCCGCCGCAGTGATGAAAAAGTGCGCAGAGGAGGGAATTGCTCCCGCTGAAACCGGGAAATTCTCCATAATGCCGGGACATGGGCTTTCGGCGGAATCCGACGGTGAGAAACTGCTCGGCGGCAGCGTGAAGTTCATCTCGGAGAACGCTGAGATATCTCCGGAGCTTCTTTCGGAAGCGGACAGGCTTTCCGGCGAGGGAAAAACCCCGCTGTGCTTCTGCCGTGACGGAAGAATGCTGGGTATCATCGCCGCCGCGGACGTTATCAAGCCGGAAAGCTCCGAAGCGGTGAAGCAGCTTCAGCGCATGGGAATTCGCGTGGTAATGCTCACCGGCGACAACGAGCGCACTGCCCGGTCGATAGGCGCTCAGGCGGGAGTTGACGAGGTGATAGCCGGAGTACTCCCGGACGGCAAGGAGGAGGTCATTCGCTCGCTGAAGCGTCAGGGAAAGACCGCAATGGTCGGCGACGGAATAAACGATGCTCCCGCACTTACCAGAGCGGATATCGGCATTGCCATAGGCGCGGGAACGGATATCGCGATAGATGCGGCGGACGTGGTGCTGATGAACAGCCGGCTTACTGACGTTCCTGCGGCGATAAGGCTCAGCCGCGCCGCTCTCCGCAACATCAAGGAGAACCTGTTCTGGGCGTTTATCTACAACATTATCGGGATCCCGCTGGCGGCGGGGGCTTTCGTGAACCTGTTCGGCTGGAGCATGAACCCGATGTTCGGAGCGGCGGCGATGAGCCTGTCCAGCTTCTGCGTAGTATCAAACGCGCTGCGGCTTAATCTGGTGAAGATCCACGACCCGAAGCGCGACAAAAAAAATCAACAATAAATCAAAGGAGAAGAAAACTATGGAGATCACAATGAAGATCGAGGGAATGATGTGCGGACACTGCGAAGCGGCGGTGAAAAAGGCTCTGGAGGCTATTCCCACAGTAGAGAGCGCCGAGGTAAGCCATGAAAAAGGCACGGCTGTGGTGAAGCTCTCTGCTGATACTCCGTTTGAAGTCCTAAAAAAGGCAGTGGAGGATAAGGATTACAAGGTCATAGGCTGAAAGACATGAGTTAATATAACTATATCCGGGGTTGACAAAACCCCGGATCAGCTTGTTGAAAAAGTCACCTTTTCAGGGTGGCGAGAAGCCGTCAGATTCTAGGAACCCGCATAACGGCTAGGCTTTGTGCCTGCCGTTATGCGGCGTGACGACGAAGATGACGGTTTATCGACAGCCTGATATCCGGGGTTGACAAAACCCCGGATATGTTGTATACTGTTGATTGGATAATTACTATATCTATTTTTGGGAGGACAATAAAGATGACAGTTACAAACGATATCCGCTACATAGGAGTTAACGATCACGACATCGACCTCTTTGAGGGTCAGTATATCGTTCCGGAGGGCATGGCTTATAATTCCTATGTTATCCTTGATGAAAAGATCGCCGTAATGGACAGCGTTGACGCGAGGTTCGGCGGCGAATGGCTTAGCAATCTCGAAAAGGAGCTTTCCGGAAGAAAGCCGGATTTCCTCATCGTCCAGCACATGGAGCCTGACCATTCTGCCAATATCGCAAAATTCGCCGAGAAATACCCGGAGGCAAAGATCGTGGCTTCAAAGCAGGCTTTCGTGATGATGAAGCAGTTCTTCGGCAGTGATTTTGCGGAAAGGCAGCTTGTTGTCGGCGAGGGCAGCTCTCTGGAGCTTGGAAAGCACACCCTTAATTTCGTGACCGCTCCGATGGTTCACTGGCCTGAAGTAATCATGACCTACGACAGCGCTGACAAAGTACTGTTCTCCGCGGACGCATTCGGCAAGTTCGGTGCGCTGGACGTTGACGCTGAGTGGGACTGCGAAGCCCGCCGCTACTATATCGGCATTGTCGGGAAGTACGGAATGCAGGTGCAGACAGTCCTTAAAAAGGCTGCGGCGCTTGATATCGCTGTGATCTGCCCGCTGCACGGCCCGGTTCTCAAGGAAGATCTCGGTCATTATATTCAGCAGTACAACACATGGTCAAGCTACGGCGTTGAGAGCGAGGGAGTAGTCATTGCCTACACAAGCGTTTACGGCAACACCAAAAAAGCGGTGGATATCCTTGCGGCAAAGCTCGCGGACAAGGGCGTAAAGGTCGCCGTACAGGATCTGGCTCGCGACGACATGGCGGAAGCTGTGGAGGACGCATTCCGTTATGGAAAGCTGGTTCTGGCGACAACTACATACAACGCGGACATATTCCCGTTCATGAAGCAGTTCATTGATCATCTGACCGAAAGAAACTACCAGAACCGCACTATCGGAATTATTGAAAACGGATCATGGGCACCTATGGCGGCAAAGGTGATCAAGAGTATGTTTGAAAAGAGCAAGAACATCACATTTACCGATACCACCGTTACTATCCGCTCCGCTGTAAGCGAAGAAAACAAGGCGCAGCTTGACGCTCTTGCGGCTGAGCTGGCATAATAAATACATCTGAAACTCCAGTATGTCATAGCTTCCCAGAAAAAATCCCTCCTGTGCTTTTCCGAAGCAAGGAGGGATTAGTTTATAGGTAAATCAGTGTACGTTCGAAAAATCGATTCGCTCTTTTCAAATAATAGATGACTCAGAGGGAAAAAGAAATATCCCTCAGTTATCGTGCAAATGTGCTTTTACCGGAACCGGGACAGCTGATCTCGATCATTTTCTTCATTTCATTTATCTGGATAAGTCAAACAGTATCTCCACTCGGTTCGCCGCTGGTAACTATACCCTTGTCCGCGTCTATCGTCACCGAAGTGCCGGAGCGCAGTATCTGAGTAGCGTTAGCGGCTCCGGTGATCACCGGGATATCAAGCGTCATTCCCACTATCGCCGCGTGGCTGTCATCGCCGCTTTCCTCGGTGATAATTCCCGCGGCGGTCTTCATCAGCGGAAGGATAGCGTTGCTGGTTCTCGGAATGACAAGAATATCTCCGGAATTGAACTGCGCCTGAGCCTGATTTTCGTCTGCGCATACACAGGCGGTGGCGGTCACTGTGCCGGAGGTAACTCCATGTCCGGTAACAAGGACATCTCCGACAATATGCACTTTCATGAGGTTGGTCGTACCGGAAACTCCGAGGGGAACTCCGGCGGTGATAACAACAAGGTCGCCGTTGTTAAGCAGTCCCGCTTCGCAGGCTTTCTGCACTGCATGGTGAATAAGGTCATCGGTGCTGGTCATTCTCTCCTCTGCCATAAGCGGGATAACTCCCCATGACAGCGCGAGCTGGCGCATGGTGGTTTCACTGGTGGTGCAGGAGATTATTGGGCATTCCGGACGGTAGCGGGACAGCATTCTTGCGGTCGTACCGGTCTTGGTGACTGTAATGATCGCGGTCGCGCCTAAATCCATCGCAGCGGAAACGGTAGCGTGGGATATCGCGGTGGAAACATTCACCGAGTTCTGGCTTTCCAGCTTATAAAAGCGCTTTTTGTAGTCGATAGCCTTTTCTGTGGTTTCAGCGATAAGCGCCATTGTGCGCACAGCCTCCACCGGGTGCAGACCTGCGGCGGTTTCGCCGGAGAGCATTATCGCGCTTGTGCCGTCGTATATCGCATTGGCAACGTCTGTGGTTTCCGCGCGGGTGGGGCGGGGATTCTTTATCATGGATTCCAGCATCTGGGTGGCAGTTATTACCTGCTTGTCAGCGTTATAGCCTTTCTTTATCAGCATTTTATGGAGCTGCGGGATCTCCTCGAACGGTATCTCCACGCCCATGTCGCCGCGGGCTACCATAATGCCGTCAGCAACGTGAAGTATGGAGTCGATATTGCGAACTCCGTCGCCGCTTTCGATTTTTGCGATAATGCGGATATCCGGTCTGCCCTCCTCCTCAAGGATCTTGCGTATTCCGAGAACATCATCGGCGCAGGTGACAAAGCTTGCCGCGATAAAATCATAGTTTTCCCTTGCGGCAAAGCGGATATCGCTGTCGTCCACCTCGCTGATATATGGCATGGAAAGTTTCACTCCGGGGATATTCACGCCCTTGTTGTCGGAGAGGACGCCGCCGTTCAGTATGGAGCATACAATGTCAGCCGTGCCGTCGGGATTGTCCCGGATCTCGTTACAGCGCAGCACGATGTTTCCGGCGTCAATAAGAATGCGCGTTCCGACGCTTATGTCGCCGGGAAGATTTTTATAGCTTATCGAGGAGCGCTCTGCCGTTCCCTCCTCCTCGCGGGTGGTGAGGGTGAATATACCGCCGGTCTTTATCTCCGGCTTGAGTCCGTTCTTGAATTTACGCAGCCTTACTTCAGGACCTTTGGTGTCAAGCAGTGTAGCTACCGTCTTTCCGGCTTCCTTTGCAATGCGGATAACACGATCATGGTCGATCTTATGGCTTTCATGAGTTCCGTGTGAGAAATTCTGGCGCGCCACGTTCATTCCGTTGTCGATAAGGGCGCGCAGTATATTGTCGTCCTTTGTCGCGGGGCCGAGTGTGCAGACGATTTTTGTTCTTCTCATAGTTGTTCTCTCCGTTAGTAATTTAGGATATCTGTTCTGAAAGGTTATTCAAAATTATTATATCATTATTCTGTAAATAAATCAAGCAAAGTTTTGTTAAATTCTCGTAAAGAATATTCTGCACAAATTTGCCATTTCTGGTTTTGCATTGTTTTTACTAAGTTTTCACATTCCTGACGTATATAATTCACCTTTCGGGGTTAAAATATAACCGTAAAGCAAAGAAATAAGAACCTCCAGCTTTACATTGAAAATGCCAACCGCACCTTTTCATATAATTACCAACCAAACCAGCATCAGACCCTCGCAGGAAACTGCGGGGGTTTGATGTTTTATGCAAACAATGCTTGATTTTTTCGGGATAATGTGGTATTATATAGATTATAAATATTATATCACCGGAGAGGAAACGGATATTACTTCCAGAAGAAAGGAATTAAATACAATGAGCGAAGAAAAAAAGGAATTTGTAAAGCATGAAATTCCCCGGCCGGAATTTCCCAAGCGCGCAATAATCACAGGAGGTATGCCCTACGGTAACAAAAAGCTGCACTTCGGACATATCGGCGGAGTGTTCGTTTTCGCGGACGTTTACGCGAGATTTCTGCGGGACAGGCTGGGTGACGAGAATGTTATCTTCGTGTCCGGCACCGACTGCTACGGCTCGCCTATCGCGGAAAGCTACCGCAAGCTGTGCGAGGATCAGGGCTTCAAGGGCACTATCCACGATTTCGTGGAAGAAAACCACAAGGCTCAGAAAAAGACCCTCGACGACTATATGATAAGCCTCAACATCTTCGGCGCGTCCGGACTGGGGCGCACCGCGGAGATACACAACGACGTTTCCGACAAATTTATCCGCAGGCTATACAATAACGGGCATCTGCGCAAGATAAGCACCAAGCAGTTCTATGACGAGAAAGCCGGCTGCTTCCTTAACGGCAGGCAGGTCATCGGAAAATGCCCGGTGGACGGCTGCACCAGTGAAAAGGGCTATGCGGACGAGTGCGACCTCGGACATCAGTATATGCCGGAGAACCTTATCGACCCCAAGAGCACCCTCACCGGGGAAACTCCAATCATGAAGGACGTGGAAAACTGGTATTTCGACCTGCCGTCATATAATGGGCTGCTCAAGGAATACACCGCGAAGATCTCCAA
>CAMAGG010000125.1 GCA_945833805.1 uncultured Clostridia bacterium
GACAAGGTAAAGCGTTCCGAGAACGGCGTTATCGTAAATCCTTTCTTTCTTTCTCCGCAGGACAGCGTATTTGACGCGGACGCTCTGATGGGCAAATATAAGATCTCCGGTGTTCCGGTGGTCGAAAACGGCAAGCTCGTGGGTATCCTCACTAACCGTGACCTCCGTTTCATCACCGACTACAACCAGAAGATCGGCGAAGTTATGACAAAGGATAACCTTGTTACCGCTCCGGTAGGAACTACCCTCGCACAGGCGCAGGAGATCCTCAGAAAGCACAAGATCGAAAAGCTCCCGCTGGTTGACGAAAACGGCTACCTCAAGGGACTTATCACCATAAAGGATATCGAAAAGAGCGTTCAGTACCCGAACACCGCCCGCGACTCCGGCGGCAGACTTCTCTGTGGTGCCGCTATCGGAATCACTCCGGACGTTCTGGACAGAGCCGGCGCGCTGTTAAAGGCTCAGGCTGACGTGCTGGTGCTTGACTCGGCTCACGGTCACAGCAAGAACATCATGACCACCCTCGACAAGATAAAGACCGCGTTCCCGAATGCAGTGGTAATTGCCGGAAACGTAGCTACCGGCGCTGCGACAGAGGATCTCATCAAGGCTGGCGCGGACGCTGTAAAGGTAGGTATCGGCCCCGGATCTATCTGCACCACGAGAATTGTCGCAGGTATCGGCGTTCCGCAGATCACCGCGGTTTACGACTGCGCGTGCGCTGCCGCGAAGTATGGAATTCCGGTCATCGCCGATGGCGGTATCAAGTACTCCGGCGACATCGTCAAGGCTCTTGCGGCAGGCGCTAACTGCGTAATGCTCGGCTCTCTGCTTGCAGGCTGCGAGGAAGCTCCCGGCGACGTCGAGATCTATCAGGGAAGAAGCTTCAAGGTTTACCGCGGCATGGGAAGCCTTGCGGCAATGAAGAAAGGCTCCGCCGACAGATATTTCCAGGACAAGAGTAAGAAGTTGGTTCCGGAAGGCGTTGAGGGTCGTGTACCCTACAAGGGATCTGTTGCGGACACTATCTTCCAGCTTATCGGCGGTATCCGCTCCGGTATGGGCTACTGCGGCTGTCCGACTATTCCTGAGCTTCAGGAGCGCGCGGAATTTGTCAAGATCACCGGCGCAGGACTTAAGGAGTCCCACCCCCACGATATCCAGATCACAAAGGAAGCTCCGAACTATTCCACAGGCTTCTGATTCAGATAACTCAAATACCGCAGCCTTTCGGCTGCGGTATTTTTGTATTCTAAACCGGAAATTGCTGTTTACCTCCGCACTCTGCGTATCTTCACCCGGTGTACCTCCGTCCGCTGGACATCAGAAGCCGCTTCGCCTACGCTTTCCTGCTGAACGTCAAGCACTGTCTGCGGAATTATTTCAGTGTCTTTAGGCTCGGTCTTTTCAGCGCTCTGCGCCTGCTCCGCCGCCTTGTATGCCTGCTCGTAGAAGTAGATCTGTGAGTTGAGCCGCGGCTCGCCCTCCGCCGGCTGTACCCGGAAATAATTGCCCTCGCTGTCCTGCTCCCTCGCCTTAACGTTGTCCCGCAGGCAGGTTTCAAAGATCTCCACAGCCCGGTCGGCTATTTCTCTGTCCAGAAGCGGTGCTGCAACCTCCACCCGGCGCTCGGTGTTTCTCGTCATGAAGTCCGCGCTGGAGATGTATACCCTGCGGCGCTCTTCCCTGCCGAATATGTAAATTCTGCTGTGCTCAAGGAAACGTCCCACTATGGAGATCACCCGAATATTCTCGGTGTCGCCCTCAACTCCCGCGATAAGGCAGCAGATTCCCCGGACGACAAGCTCTATCTTCACCCCGGCGCGGCTCGCCTCGGCAAGCTTTTCGATTATGTCCTTGTCGGTGAGAGAGTTCATCTTTATGCCGATGTACCCCTTGTCCTTGTAGGTAATCTCATTATCGATAAGCTCCACGATACGGCTCTTCAAGCCCTTTGGCGCGACAAGCAGCTTGTTGGTGCTCTCCACCGTGTTGCCCACAGCAAGCGCGTTGAACACTACAGACGCGTCAGAACCGAAGTCCCGGTCGGCGGTCATCAGCGTGAGGTCAGTGTACAGCTTTGAAGTCCGCTCGTTGTAGTTGCCCGTGCCGACCTGCGTGATGTAGCTTACATCGTTGCCGTCACGCAGTGTGATAAGAAGCAGCTTTGAGTGTACCTTAAGCTCCTCAAGACCGTAAATAACGGTAACTCCCGCTTCCTCAAGCCGCTTCGACCAGCCGATGTTGTTCTCCTCGTCAAATCTCGCCCGAAGCTCCACCAGCGCAAGGACGTCCTTTCCGTTCTCTGCGGCGCGGGTGAGGGCGCTGATTATCTTGCTGTCCCTTGCGACGCGGTACAGCGTTATCTTTATGGAAACCACGTCGGGATTCTCCGCAGCCTCCTCCAGCAGCCGGATAAACTGGCTGATGTTCTCATAGGGGTAGTTCAGCAGGATATCATGCTTTTTTATCTGCTCGATGATAGGCTGCTTCTGGTCGATAGCCGGAGATTTCTGCGGCGTCAGCGGAGCAAAAAACAGCTCGCTCTGCTTCTCAAGCCTGCGCTCGATAGAGGACAGGAAATCCGTAGTCAGCGGCGTATTCTGGCAGAACACAAAGCTGTCCTTGACCTTGAGTGTCTTTGTAATGAGTGCGATAATGTTCTCGTCCGGCTTTCCGAGGAATTCAAGACGAACCGGCTGGAGCTTCTTGCGCTTCTTCACAAGGTCGCTCATGATGTCGCGGAAATCCACGTCATGGTCGTAAAGCCCCTCGTTCATGGTGATATCCGCGTTACGGGTAACTCTGAAAACGCAGCGGGACAGGATCTCAAAATTCTTGAACACAAGCTCCGCATAGCGGACAATAAGCTCCTCCGTCAGCAGGAACTTCCCTGTTCCCGGCAGCCACACAAGCTTCGGGAAATTCTCCGACGCCGGAAGAATGCCGAACGTCACCTTCCCCGCAGCGTCCTCCTTTTTGCGGATAGTAACTCCAACGTAAACCTCGCCGTTTTTGAGGAACGGAACCGGGTGCTTCTTGTCCACCACTCCAGTAAACAGCAGCGGCTGTATCTCCCTTGTGAAGAACGCGCGGAAAAAACCGTCCTCCTCCGGAGTGAGGCTTTTCGGGTCTATGTGCTGAACGCCGTAAGCCGAAAGCCCGTCCATTATCGTGGCATAAGCCTCGTCCTTTAGCGGCAACAGCTTTTTCACCTGCTTTGCAATGGCAATGAGCTGCTCCTTTGCGGTCATGTTGGTCTTGTTCTCGGTGTCCTTGCTGTCGAAGATCATCTTATCGTGCAGGCTGCCTACTCTTATCATGAAGAATTCGTCAAGATTTGAGCAGAATATCTGCACGAAGCGAAGCCGCTCAAACAACGGAGTTTCCTCATCGAAGGCTTCCTCAAGAACTCTGGCGTTGAATTTCAGCCATGAAAGCTCCCGGTTGTCATAAAATTTGCCGCCCATATATAAACTCCTTTCGGTAAAGGTGTAAGTTTGCCGTCTGCAAGCTATGGCTCACAGGCGGCAATTTTAATAGAATTTACTTTTTCAGATCCAGACTCGCCTTAATAAAGCCGTTGAACAGCGGATGCGGTCTGTTGGGTCTGCTCTTGAATTCCGGGTGGAACTGAACAGCCACGAACCACGGGTGAACCGCCCTGTCAAGCTCTACGATCTCGACAAGCTTTCCGTCCGGGGACAGTCCCGCGAACTTTAAACCCTTTTCCGCAAGCTGCTCGCGGTAAACGTTGTTGAATTCGTAACGGTGGCGGTGACGCTCATAAACCAGACCCTCGCCGTACAGCTCCCGGGAAATAGTCCCCTCGTCCAGCTTGCAGGGATACAGTCCAAGACGCATCGTGCCGCCCATGTCAACGCCCTTCTGGTCGGGCATGATATCAATTACGTCGTACTTATGCTCGCCGAATTCAGAGGAGCTTGCCCCCTCCAGACCGCCGACATGACGTGCGAACTCAATTACCGCCATCTGCATACCGAGGCACAGACCGAGATAGGGCTTCTTGTGCTCTCTCGCATAGCGGACAGCCTCGATCTTGCCCTCGATACCTCTGTCGCCGAAGCCGCCGGGAACAACTATTCCGTCAACTCTGCCAAGCAGCTTTTCAGAGGTTTCAGGAGTTACCTCCTCGGAGTTGATAAGCTCTATCTTGACGTCCGCACCGTTTGCGGCTCCCGCGTGGCGGATAGACTCCATGACCGAGATATATGCGTCCGGCAGAGCAACATATTTTCCTACCAGACCGATAGTAAGCGGCTTGTCCGCAGTTTCCTGCATGTGAACCATGTTCCTCCACTCGGTGAGGTCAGGCTCTCTGTCCTCAAGGCCGAGGTGATGACAGGCGGAGTGCGCAAGCCCTGCCTCCTCCAGCATGAGCGGAACAGCGTACAGCGAAGAAGCGGTGAGGTTCGGGATAACGTCCTGCTTGCGAACGTTGCAGAAGCTTGCCACCTTGTCCATCATGTCCTGCGGTATCTCGCAGTCGCTGCGGAGCACCAGCACATTCGGCTGAATACCAATAGAAAGCAGTTCCTTTACGCTGTGCTGGGTAGGCTTTGTCTTGAGCTCGTTGCTGCCGGAAATGAACGGGAGCAGGGTAACGTGAATGTACATTACATTCTCTCTGCCCACGTCGTTGCTGACCTGACGGATAGCCTCAAGGAACGGTGTGGACTCGATATCGCCGACAGTACCGCCGATCTCTGTGATAACTACGTCCGCCGCCTCGGCACCGCTGTTAGCTACTCTGTAAATTCTGTCCTTAATCTCATTGGTAACATGAGGAATGACCTGAACTGTGCCGCCGAGATAATCGCCCCGGCGCTCCTTGTTGAGGACAGTCCAGTATATCTTACCGGTGGTGACATTGCTGTTCACCGAAAGGTTTTCGTCAATAAAACGCTCGTAATGTCCGAGGTCGAGGTCGGTTTCCGCGCCGTCGTCGGTGACGAACACCTCGCCGTGCTGATAAGGGCTCATCGTGCCGGGGTCAACATTGATATACGGATCGAATTTCTGTATGGTTACCTTGTAACCCCTCATTTTAAGCAATCGTCCGAGAGAAGCGGCGGTAATGCCCTTTCCAAGACCGGATACAACGCCGCCGGTGACAAAAATGTATTTTGCAGCCATTCTGTGAACTTCCTTTCTTTCCTCCGGCTAGACCCATTCCGGGGGTATCGCACTAATAACCGGAAACATAACTACTCTTTATTATATCACTCCGACGTTTTTTTTTCAAGTGGTATTTCTACCAAATTGAACTATATGCGGCATAATTTTTTATTTCCAGTTCCTGTCATAGCTAGGTGCCTCCAGCAGAGGGTTGGAGGTCTGGGGACGCTTTTTCTGCTTTCTGGAAACATGATCCGCGATATTGAACGGCTTTTTCTCCGGAATTGCACGGTATTCTTCCAGATAATGCCTCAAGGCAATCTCCAGCCGTTTCGTTGAACCGAACCAACGGTTTATTTCAAGCCTTTCCAACTTCTCAAAGCCCTTTTCGTTCAGCTCCGCGCTGTCGAATTGCAGGTGATTATCCTCGTCAACGTGATAACCGAGCCTGTCGCTTTCGCAGAGATAGCTCCGTATCTCCCCTTTTATATGCAGCGAGCAGGGTGAATTCTTCGGGTCGCGGGATATCTCCTCCACTCCGGAAAACGGCACGAAATATAGCCTTCGCAGAATTACCTGCTCGCTGTATCTGCGGAATTCCCCGGCATACAGGCTGAATACAAAGCCCTCCGGCAGAATGTCGATAAAGGTGAACCGATTATGCCGCGCGGTAAGCTTGTGAGTAAAATACACCACCGTAAACACCGTAATTATCCCCACGACAGCACAGCCGACTATCACCCCGGCAAGCAGCCCTACGAAACCTTTTGCCGCGCCAGAGCTTATATTCAGAAGTATGTTCACCGCGCAGAACACGCAAATCCCGAAAAGCGGCACCAGCACAGTGATAACTATTGCCTTAAGGCGTCGGCGGTATTTGGTAGTATCCGCATGGAAGAAATAATCCATATCCTGCCTCCCGGTGTTTTACTGAACTGCCTCCGGCGGTATCGGCGCAAAGCTCCTGTCAATGGTGATAACGCACCGATAGTCCTCCCGCTTCTGACGTACGAACCGGCTTATTTCCTCCCGCAGCTCCTGTTCGTTCATGGTGAAATCCTTAGGCACCACCACATCGAAAAATACGTTGGTATATTCCCCGCAGTTTACCATTCTGAGGTCATGCACCGTCAGCCGCTCATCTATAAGTCTGACTATCTTCCCAAGTTCCCTCCGCGCGTCACTTACAGCGGAACTGTCCGTCACCACTGGATCGAAATGCACCAACATATTCAGCCCCATATCGTGCAGGAAATCCCGCTCAATACTGTCAATTACATTATGGCTCTCAATGACGTTTTCCTCCGCAGCCATTTCCACATGGACGGTGGCGAATTTTCTTCCGTGACCGTAGTCATGCACGATAAGGTCGTGAGTTCCCAGTACGCCGGGATAGGACAGTATCTTCTGCCGTATGCTCTCCACAAGCTCCGGAGAGGGAGCCTTTCCAAGCAGAGGGTTCATTGCGTCCCGGACAAGCCCTGCGCCGCTGTATAAAATAAAAGCTGCCACAAGAGTGCCCATGATACCATCCAGCTCCACGTTGGTGAAATACGAAACCAGAGCGGCGGCAAGCACGGCGGCAGTGGTAATACAGTCATTGCGGCTGTCGGCGGCGGTGGCGATAAGCGTCTCGGAATCTATCCTGCGACCCATACTGCGATTAAACAGCATCATGCCAAGCTTCACGATTATCGAAGTCCCCAGAACCAAGACGGACACGATGCTGAACTCCACCGGCTGCGGCGTGATTATACGCTCAATACTGCTCCGGAGAAGCTCCACGCCGATAACTATTACAAGGATCGCCACAACAAATCCCGCAATATACTCATACCGTGCATGACCGTAGGGGTGCTCCTCGTCCGGACTTTTTTCCGAAAGCCGAAAACCAATGAGGCTGATTATGCTGGAAGAAGCGTCCGAGAGGTTATTTGCCGCATCTGCGGTAATCGAAACGCTGCCGGACAGTATTCCGGCGATGAATTTTCCAACGCAAAGCAGAGTATTGCATATTATTCCCACCCAACCGGCGACCCTGCCGTAATGCGCTCTTATATGTACTTTTTCTCTTTCTGTATCCATATTCACTCCCCCGTTCGGCGGTTAATTCTGGTTTATTCATATAGTATATCACACATTTTATTTGTTAGTCAAGATTTACCCGGCTCTAAATAGTCTGCTTCGGTATTCATTTTACTGCTAAAGCAACTTTTTTCGCAATTCAGAAAAAAATCTTAAAAAAACACTTGACAAAAATGAACGAAAGTGTTATAATAATTAAGCGTTGATGTTAAGCACAAATATATGCGGGTGTAGTTCAATGGTAGAATCCCAGCCTTCCAAGCTGGTCGCGTGGGTTCGATTCCCATCACCCGCTCCAT
>CAMAGG010000126.1 GCA_945833805.1 uncultured Clostridia bacterium
TCAGCCGCCTTTGTATTGTCGGCGGTGACTGCGTAGTAAACGGTATTTCCGTTCTGCTTTACGAAGCAGTCGTCAAACTTGTACATTTCCTCCGGTGTGTAGTCCTGATAGGTGGATTTCTGACTTTCAATGCGGCTTTCGAGGGCGGTCTTGATCTCGGCAGCCTGCTCGGAGCTTTCGGCGGTGAATATACCGAACTCGTCCGGATAAGCGCCGGAGCCGCAGATATATGCCGCATAATCGGTAAGTTTGTCAGCCGCGAAGCCGAATCGGAACTCCATGCTGTCGCTGTCAACCGCGACCATTTCTCCGGCGAATTCGACCTCGCCGAGCAGCTTTTCAGCCTTTTCAGCAGCAGAAGCGCTGCTTTCCTGTGATGACTGTGAAGCGTTTGAGCTTTCTCCGGAGCTTGTGTTTCCGCCGGAGCAGCCGGTAAGGAGAAGCGCCGCCATGAGCGCGGCTATTGTGAGTTTCTTTTTCATTTTCATTGTTCCTTTCTGTTTCAGATTAGGCTCTCTATGTAGCTGAGCATTACCTTGTAGGTTTTCCCCTTGAAGTGCAGACCATCGTTTTCGGCATATTCATGCAGAAAATAACCGTTGTCGTCAGAGAGAAGAGTATACAGGTCGATATATGTCAGCCCTTTTTCTTTTGCAAGAGCCTTGATGAATTTGTTGAAATCTGTGATCATGCTGTTGTCTATGCCGGCGTTTGCAGCGGAGCTGCTGTCGTTTGTTACCGGGGTCACAGACAGGCAGTAGATCGTGCTGCTGGGGCATTTGTCAGCGAGCTTGTCAAGCAGGGTGCGGTAGCTGTCCTCCATTGCATCAGCGGCGGTAATGCCGTTTGAGCCGAGCATTACAAAGATACGCTTCGGCTGCATTGAAGCGGCATAGTCTACCGCTGTTCCGGTAGAGCCGTCGCCAAGCTCTATCTCGGTATTGTAAGCCTTGTAGGGAGTATACCCTACCGCTGCTGCAACGTTTTTCGGGGATAGAATCCCATATGCGGAAAGTCCGGTGGTGATGCTGTCGCCGATAAACAGGTCGTTCGAGAAGAATTCCTTATTATAGTCGGAGGAAAGCTCGGAAGAGGTCGGCTCCGGCTCAGTGGACACAACGTCAGAGGTAGTTTCCGGCGGCTCAGATGTATTATCCGGCAGCGAGGTGGTGGTTTCCTCAGGCACTGTGGTTTCAGCCGGCTTGTGCTTTGAGGAAGCCTCCGGCTCAGGCATTTCCGTGATGTACTTCTGGGTATAGGCAAGTATCAGGTCATAGGTCGGCGCGCTGATGTGCATTCCGTCATATTCGTTGTAATCCTCTTTCAGGCAGCCGTTCTCGTCAGACATCTTGGAGTTTATGTCGAGGTAGATTACACCCAGCTCGCTGCACATGGTTTTGAGGTATTCATTAAAGGACAGTACGTTCGCGTTGGTGAATCCTGCGTTTGCCGCCGCTGAGCTGTCTGCGGTCAGCGGAGTTATCGAGTAGCAGTAGATCACCGCGTTCGGGCAGGCTGCCTCCAGCTTTTCCGTCAGCGTCCGGAAGCTTCCTTCCATTGCTATGGGTGAATTAAGCCCGTTGAAGCCCAGCATCAGGAAAATGCGCTTGGGCTGCATTGCCTCAGCATAGGAAAGGGCAGTGCCGCTGGTGCCGTCGGAAAGCGTAATGGGCTCCGCGTGAGCCTTATAGGGAGTTAGATTTACGTTTGCGGCAACATTTTTGTCGTCCAGCTTTGAGTAATCTGTGAAGCCGGTGGCGATACTGTCGCCGATGAAAAGATCGGTGGAGAAGAATTCACGGCTGTAATCGGAGGAGCCGAATTCCACATCGGTGATCTCCGGTTCAGGTTCTTCAACAGGCTCATCGACAGTTTCAGACGTGGAAGCTGTTGATGAGGGTTCGCTTGACGGCTGATTTTCCGGCTTGCTGTGCCAGATATTCAGCAGGATTATCAGCGCTGTTACCACCGCCACAAGTGCCACGGACAATACGATCAGCGCTATTGTGTTCTTTGAAAGCCCGCCGGATCTTCTGATCATCTTCGGGCTTTTTCTGTTATTGTTTTTCGTGCTCATTTTTTTCTCCCAATTATTTCTTTCTTTAGGATAATACCAGATAGGTTCAGATCCCCCAGTCGGAGATCCTGGCGCGGCGTTTACTCAGCTCATAAGTCCTGCCAGCAGGAATACCGCCGGTGAATTCCAGTAAATCGCGGTTTCGTTCAGCGAGTAGCATTCGGTGTTGTCTGAGAAGCACTTCATCGGCGGAGTTTCCTCAGGGAAAAGCGCCGCAGCGTATCTGTCCTCCAGATGCTTGTTAGGACCGCCGCTCACAAGCCCGGGAATGCACTCCTCAACGCCGTCCGCGAATGCCGGTCGGTGGTGAGGGTAATTCACGCAGAAATCCCCGGTGCCTGTTACAAAGCTGTATCCTGTGACGTTCGTTCCGAGCAGGTAATTAAGCTGCATAGCGGCGTATTTCCTGAAGCGCGGTTTTCCGTCAATGGAATGCTTTTCAAGGTGATCGGCAATTAAAAATGTCATGCCGTTAGTAAGTACAGTCATGTTGCTGCCCCAGTAGAACTGATCAGGAGTCAGCGACAGACCCCAACCGCTTTTGTCGCAGATCTCTTTAAGCTGCTCTGCGCGGGCGATAAACTCATTATGCAGCCTGTTGAGGATCGCGGCGCTGCCTTTTCCGTTCAGCAGGAGTGCGAGGGAGCCGAAGCCGCCGACAGACGCAAATCCGAGCGCAGTCCGCTGAAATCCGTCGTTCAGAAACTCCAGCATACTGCTGTAATATTTCTCCTCTCCGGTGGCGCAGAAAAGCTCCGCAGCCGCCCAGAATCGGTTGTCGCGGTCGTCTTTTTCGCCGTATTCACCGGTGCCGCAGCCCTTGGGATTTTTAAATCCGATGAAGTGCGGGTATTTTTCCAGCCAGCCGTATGCCGCTTCGGAGCATTTCATCAGCATATCGGCAAAGCGGCTGTCGAATTTCCGGTATACAGTCGATGCGAGAGCGGTCACAGCGGCGAAATCCGCCGTTGCGTTTGAGGACACCGGCATGACGTAAAGCTTCTCCCTGTCGTCCTCCGGCATAACAAATCCGGCGTGCTTCATGGAGGTCACCTTATGCCACACAGCGCCGTCAAACCGCTGCATTTTCATCAGCCATTCCAGCTCGTATCTGCATTCTATCAGCACGTCAGACATATCCGACGGCTTTCCGGGAATGTCGATGTCCTGCATGATAAATACCTCAGGGAACATCTTATATCCGTAAAAAAGATGCGCAAGCGCGGTGGCTGCGGCGGTAACATACCTGCCGTAATCCCCGGCGTCATGCCAGCCGCCTGACACGTCCAGCGATATCTTCTGGTTTTCCCAGAGAATTGCGGAGTCGCAGTGGCATTTCCCATGCTTCCACATTCCGGCATATCGTTCCGTAAGCTCACAGCCGCAGCGCTGGAAGTAGAATGCTTTCATGCAGCTGTCGAAGCAGGGCTGATACACATTCTCGCCAATAGTGAAATACATCGAGCAGTCAGCGCCTGCCTGAATGCGGTATTTTCCCGGCAGCGTAAGCTCAGTGAAGTCGGCTCGGCAGAGCTTTTCGCCGGAGGCTTCGTCAAAGCCTGTGGGAACAGGAACTCCGGAGAAGAAAGTCCTTCCGTTCTCGTCAACGACCGTGAAAAAAGACGCAGGAAAAGTGAAAACCGCGAACTTTTCGTCCTCAGTACGGTATCCAGCCTGATTTACAAATACCCGGTTTGCAGCCTCCAGCCGTTCCGGGCGGGGGTTATCCAGTTCATCATCATTCATTTGGTTCAGACCTTGCCTTTCTGAATTCACGCTTGTCCCTTAATAATCAAACAGACAAACGGCGCAAAAGGTTACATAGAATTCCGGAAGAATTTTGTTCCTTCGGGAGAATATCCTCTGGTGCGTGTCATATCCGTGCCTGAGAATATTCTGCTCCATCAAGCGGGAGCATACTGTAAACAGATGTTACAGTGATATTCTATACTTCATTTATTCTATCACATTTCCAGAAATAAGTCAATACATTTTGTGACTTTGCTGACATAGTGTTTCATGGAAATGCGGGGCGTCTGCAAAACTTAAGCCCGAGAAGCATTTCATCAACTCCTCAGGCTGAACCTATTTTGGTAGTCCTCCGTGAAACTCGCTGGGGGAATATCCGGTATATTTTCTGAATATCCTGCTGAAATAGTTGGAATCTGAAAAACCGCAGCGCAGAGCGACCTCTGTCACCGAAAGCCTGTTGTCACGGAGCATTGCCCCTGCGTGGCGGATACGGACGTTCATCAGGTATTTCTGCGGCGTCATTCCGTATGCGGCGGAGAAAAGCCTTATAAAATGCCGCTGAGAATAATGGGAGCGTTGGATCACGTCGCTTACGGAAATATTCTGAAAGTAGCTCTGTTCCATGAATGCAGCCGCGTCTGCGATCTCAGCTATTTCCTTTGATCTGGCAGGGCAGCCGTACAGACGTGAGAGTATAACCGCCAACTGACGGACGATCGACAGCACCATGGTTTTTCGTCCGGGAAAGTCGGAGTTGTATTCCTGCTCGGCGATATTCAGCAGCGGTTCGATCAGCGCGAAATCCGCCGGAGTAAGCTTAAGGCGGCTCTGGAAATGCTGTGTGCTGCTGAAATAAGGTTCCAGAAGAAACAAAGCGTGAAATCCGGGAAGCTGCCGTATATCAGTATCTTCGGTAAAGAGCATATCCGGGCGGAACATTATATTACATATCCGGAAGTCCTTCGGGTCGTCAAAGCCATGTACAATGCCGTTTCCGATCACGAACACATCGCCCTTGCTGATCCTGCTGCGTTCGTTGTCAACAATATGCTCCGCACTTCCGCTGAGTACGGTGACAAGCTCGTAAAAATCCTCATGTCCGTGCATGAACATCTGTTCGTCATGCCCTCCAAACTGCACAAACAGCGGAAAGCTTTCATCATTTGTGAAGTAGCTAAGCTTCATGTCTTTCATACGCTCACCCCATGTTTATAATACCATAGATTCGTGAAAAAATCAACCGCAAGTGATAATATCTGGGTTTTCGTGCCGGGGGTTTGGCGCGGCAGTTCCCGCGAATGATGAGCCTAAAAATAAGAAGGACAATGCTCATAAGCGCTATGCCAGGCTGGAGCGCTACTACGAGGGAGAACACGATATTCTCAACCGCGACAAGCGCAAGGTGCTGGCGAACAACAAGCTTGTGTGCAATCACGCGCGGTATATAAGCGATACGGCGGTAGGCAGCTTGACCGGGGCGCAGCGTGAAACGGCTATGCAGTATAAAAATGCCGGGCGTTCTCTTGTGGGGGACGGTTCGGCGCATGATTATTTCGTTCATGAAATGGGACACCATATTCAGTGGGAAGCCTTTGACGCAAAGATGAATAACGCCGTTGGTTCAAGAATGAGCCAATACGCAGGCGGCATTTCCGGTTATGCTGCCGCCAGCAAGTCGGAGTATTTCGCGGAGAGCTTTGCAGCGTTTGAAAAGGGCGAGCTTGATAAACTTGACCCGGATTTTGTTGCATTTCTGCGTGGGAATACTCTTGACAAATCTGCTGAAAGTGGTATAATAAAAGCAAGGCAGCTTGCGCAGAAAAAGAAATTTAATTACCGGGATTTCGACGAGGTTATTGACGCAAAAAGCGTTGATGACTTGAAAGTGTTTGCGGCTGATAAAATGGGCGTTAGCCACATATCCGGCATTCAGAAACTCAAAAACGGTAAACAGGCACAGGAATTGCTATCAATGGTTGAGGAGCTTTCTGAAAAGCACGGCAAACGTTTTACGCGCATATCCTTGCTTGATTATGGCGACTATAAAACAGCAGCTGAAACTGTGGATAATGAGCTACGGCTTAACGTTCAGTATTTAAATCGCCCCGGAGCACTAAAAGCTATTCTGGACGAATGGGAGGATTCTGGGTATATCCCAAAAGGGTGCAACGCCAACGATTATGTCGCAAAGCATGAGTATTATCATCTTCTTACGCAGGATATGATAGATGAACCACATTCAAAAATAGAAACACTGGTAAAGCGTGCTGTAAACGATGGGTGTGAAATTATTTCACAAAACGGACGGTACGATTGTCACGAATTTGTTGCCGACTTGCTTTCTGCTAAAACTCTGACGAAATCTCAAAAGAAACTCAAAGATAGCATAATGAAGATTTTAGAAACGAGGCAATAAAAGTGCTGAAAGAAAGAAAGTGCTTAATGTGTAAATATCTTTTCAGAGATGAAAAGCTATTGTTTGAACATAAGTGCAAAGCCTATCCTGATGGTATCCCTGATGAGATATTAGAAGAAGATAGTTCGCACGTTGACTGTAAAAGCAAGAACTATCATTTTGAGCAAGATACAAACCGCCCCTAAAAAGGCGGTTTTCCTTTACCAAATAATCAAGCGCTATGCAGAAATGCACGGCGCTTTTTATTTGCCTGAAAGGAGGCACAGCCGTGGCAATCACCAAAAGCATATTCAAAGACCCGCTCAAAATCAAAGTGACCGTTGACATGACCGAGCTTGAAGCGGCTCTCGCCAAGGCAGAAAACGCGGCATTTATGGCGCTGGCTATGATGTCGCTCAAATAAGCAGTTTATTGCAGTTCGTTTTCAGTTAATTTAAGGACACGCTGATTAAAGCGAAGCGTATCAAATCTAGTTTTGCACAAAATATAACAGATGCTACAAATGAAATGTTACTTATTGCGCAAAACTCGCCGCGTGAGTATGCGCGTTTGAACGGGGCGAATTTGATTTAATCAGCGTTTCCTTAACTACTATGCGGGGAACCGCAGAAAACAAGCTAATACAGGAGGTAAATTCATGGCAACAAAAACAATCACACTCACCGGCGCGGTGTATCTGCTTGGAACAGGCTCTGCGCTTATCCAGAGCGATGACTATGTAGAAAGCCCTTTTAAGTCGTCCACAGCTTCCGGCGGTTCGGCGGTGGACGATGTAGCCAGAGCCGCTGTAAGCACTCACGCAGGAAATGCTGATATGGTTCGTACGACACCTCTATTTCGGGCACCTATGTGTATTACAGCCTTACAGACTCCGGGAACAAAGCTCTTGCTGACAGCCTTGGCAAGGCTATCGCTTCGGCGATGGGGCATACATTCCGGGGTTCTCTGACGCGCGAGTATTCGGAGCAGCATAAGGATGGGATTATTATGGGGTCGTTCGAAATGCCGCGCAGAGTGGCTGCAAGGCTGCATATCTCATTGATCACGGCTTCCACACCAACCTTAAGGACTCCAATTTTTTGCTTAGCGACAACAACTTAATAAAGCTTGCTAAAGCAGAGACTAAGGTTATCGCTGAGTTTTTGGAGCGACAAAAAGGCTTTATCGCGTACAGATAGGCGCTTTCACGAACAATGCCGGCGCCAAGAACTACCTCG
>CAMAGG010000127.1 GCA_945833805.1 uncultured Clostridia bacterium
CGCTGCGTTAAGCAGACAGTAAAGGAGCGGATTCCCACAGAAACACACGGTATTCGTTTCAGCTATCAGAGCGGTATGCTGTTCATCACGCTGCCGAGTGGCAGACGGCTTTCTTATGTCAAGCCCCGTATCAGCGAGAATAAGTTCGGCGGTGAGTCGGTCACTTACGAGGGCATTGGTGCAACAAAGAAATGGGAACGCATCGAAAGCTACGGTCCTAAGTTCGTGGAGAATATTGTTCAGGCAATAAGCCGAGATATTCTCTGCTACGCTATGCGAACGCTGCGGAATTATCGGATATGCGGTCATGTCCACGATGAACTTATTATCGAATGTCCACTAGATACGAATGTGTCTGAAGTCTGCGAGATGATGGGTAGAACACCGCCGTTCGCGAAGGGATTACCGTTGCGGGCGGACGGTTATGAGTGTAATTTCTATAAAAAAGATTGAGTATTGGTTCGGTTTTTGCCTTTGCCTGTCCGTTAGTAGGTGAGGACAAAAATCCGAACTACTTTTTTAGGAGGAGAAAAATGATTTACACCAAAAACAACAACAAGAAAAATCCCGTTCTCGACGGAAACACCTTCTCTGTCTGCTGCAAATGCGGAAAGGAAGTCCCTGTTCCCTTGAACGAACTGTTCAACGCAAAGAAAGAACACCCGCTTTCGGCAAGGATAATGTGTCCTGAATGCACAAAGGAACGGTTCAGACAGTATCACCCCACTCTTAACGATGTCGCGGCATTGACCTTGACATTGTGCAAACTCGGCTACACACGGCAGGTTCGTGCCACTTATGACGATTATGATATCGAGGATATACAGGACCTACATCCGAATGCTTACGGAAACTTCGTAAGCGGGCTGCTGACAGCAGTTGCGGCGAGCAGTATCAGATATTTCACGGAAGAAATCATGGAGGCAATATATGAGTCAGAAAGTAAAAATTGCAGTATGTAACCGCAGAACCGATAAAAAGTACAAAAATCAGGAGATGGACTGGCAGTATATCGTGAACCGCAATAAGAATCCCGTGCGTACTTCCGAGACTGCCGAGGAATATCCCAAACTGCCTAAGGAGCAGCGCAGCATTCTGAAAGACGTTGGTGGTCTGGTCGGTGGCTGGCTGAAGGGTGGCGTCCGTAAGAATGGTAATGTGCTGTTTCGCACGGTAGGCCTGTTGGATGCAGACCATGTACCCGCAGGGGTTGACTTTTGTGGTGCAGTGCGTGGAGTGTTCGGCGATATTACCTATTTTATTTATTCCACCCACAGCCACACACCCGATAATCCAAGATACCGTGTAGTATTCCTGCTTTCCCGCGAGGTCAGCGAAGATGAGTACCCGGCTCTTATGCGTATGGTGGCAAAGCAAATCGGCATGGATTATTTTGACGACTCCACCTATCAGGCAAATCGCATGATGTATTGGGCGTCCTGTCCCTCCAACGGCGAGTTCATTTTCGAGGAGCAGAGCGGTCAACCCCTCGATGTTGACAAACTCCTTGGTATGTACAAGGACTGGCGCGATATCTCGCAGTGGCCTACCTCCAGCCGACAGTCCGAGGTTATCAAAAAGGAAACCAAGACACAGAAGAACCCTTTGGAAAAAGAGGGTACGGTTGGCGTGTTCTGCCGTGCCTATCCTACTATCCACGAAGTCATCGAGGAATTTCTCTCCGATATATATGCGCCCACGTCATCTCCCACCAGATATGACTACCTGGAAGCGGACTCTGTTGCGGGTGTTGTCATCTACGATGATATTTTCGCCTACAGCCACCATGCAACCGACCCCGCCTGTGGAAGGCTTCTTAATGGATTTGACCTCGTCCGCATTCACCGTTTCGGTGATTTGGATGAGAAAAAATCTTTCAACGCAATGTGCGAGTTTGCCCTGTCCTTAGAAAAGGTCAAGCTGCAGATTGCCACAGAGCGCCGCGAAATGGCAGAACATGAATTTGAAAGCGCGGAAAATTGGGAGTCCCTGCTCAAATATCAGCCTCGCAGTAATGTACTGGAAAACTCCGTGTGGAATGAAATGCTAATTCTAAACAACGACCCCGACTGCGCTAATTTTGCATTCAATGAGATGGCAAACCGCATTCAGGTGACAGGACCTTTGCCCTGGGACAGACCAAAGGATAACAAGTTCTGGCGTGATGCGGATACGGCGCAGCTCAAAGCCATGATTGATGTGCGCTATGTTCCTTTTTCCAGCCGCAACCACGAGGTAAGCTTTACCAAGGTAGCAGATGATCGCCGCTTCCATCCCGTGCGCGATTACCTCGACAGCCTGCCTGAGTGGGACGGTAAAAAGCGTATTGATTATATTCTCATCAAATATCTTTCTGCTGACAACACCGAATATGTCAGAACCGTTACACGCAAGACCTTTGTGGCTGCTGTTGCCCGCATTTATGAGCCGGGTACAAAGTTTGACAGCGTGTTGGTATTGGACGGTATTCAGGGCATCGGCAAGAGTACCCTGTTCAAAGACCTTGTGGGTGATGAATATTACTCCGAAACTCTGTCCCTTACCGATATGAATGATAAGTCCGGCGCAGAAAAACTGCAAGGCTTCTGGATCATGGAGATTGCAGAACTTGCAGGAATGAAGAAGGCTGACATTGAGAAGGTCAAAGCATTCCTGTCCACCTCCGATGACAAATACCGCCCCTCCTACGGCAAGACAGTGGAAAGCCATCCAAGACAGTGCATCATCATTGCCTCCGTTAACGGTGAGCGCGGTTATCTGCGTGACATCACCGGAAACCGCCGCTTCTGGGTTGTGAAGCTGAATCAGACGGAGCAAAAAAAGACCTGGCATTTTACCAAAGAAGAACGCGACCAAATTTGGGCAGAAGCAAAACACTACTACGAAAACGGTGAAAAACTGTACCTTGAGGGTGATATGATTTCTGCCGCTGAAGAGGTGCAGCGTGATGCAATGGAAGTAGACGAGCGTCAGGGCATGGTTGAGGAATATCTCGACACCCTGCTCCCGGATAATTGGGACAGCATGGATATCTTCGCAAGACGCAATTTCCTGTCGGAAAAGGACGCGCCCACAAGCGTGAGAGGCACGGTGCGCCGTAAGCTTGTCAGCAATGCGGAAATCTGGTGCGAATGTTTCGGCCGCAACCTTTCTGATTTAAAGCCTGCGGACTCCTATGCGATAGCTGCACTTATGACGCAAATCGACGGCTGGCAACGAACCACAAAAGTACGCAAGCGTTCTCCATACGGCAAGCAACGGCTCTATGAAAGAGTCTGTTGCCTGACCGATGGTGACGAAAGTATTGATAAATAAAGGGTTTGGAGGGTACAAGCAACGGTGGCAACATCTATTTCCCTTATATTCAAAATGAAGAAAAAATAGTATAACAGGGGGGTATAACACCCGCGTAGTAATTATAGAGAGTATTGTTTCCGGTCGTTGCTTGTTACCCGAAATCAGAAAGGATAGACGTTCAATGTTTGAGGAACTGAATGGCGAAATAACAGAAAAATATATCAGACGTTGTCATAAGCGTCTTCGGGAACTAAACGCACCTCTTGAAAACTGGAGATGTGTGGAGGTTGTCGATGGTGAGACGGCGGATTTCAACTGTGAACTGTGTGACTGCCATAAGGTCAGATTTATCCATGTGATGGAGCATTCGAATTACGATGGGCTGTTACAAGTGGGATGTATCTGCGCCGGTATCATGGAGGGCGACCTTATAGCGGCAAAAGCGCGTGATGAGGCTGCCAGAAGGAAAAGCCGGCGCAGGTGGAATTTTCGGAAAAAGAAATGGAATGAAATCAGCGAAAATAAATGGTCGGTCAAATACAAACAGCGTTCTGTGCTGATTGAACGGGATGCTTTCAGAGGCAGAGATTTTTATAAAATCAGCATTGACTCCGATCGGTATCAGTGGTGGAACAACCGCCGCATTGAGACATTGGAAGATGCAAAACGGTGTGTTTTTGAACTAATTGATTGGGAGGAACCGCAATGAAAGAAGCAACCATAGAAAGAAAACTGGTATCCGCTGCAAAGTTGCGTGGAGGCATTTGCCCTAAGTGGGTGTCTCCCGGTTATGATGGTGTGCCTGACAGAATAGTACTTCTGCCGGGCGGCAAAATCGGCTTTGTGGAAGTTAAAGCACTGGGCAAAAAGCCCCGTCCGTTGCAAACCGCAAGACATAAAACTTTGATGAAACTGGGCTTTCGTGTGTTCGTGATTGACAGCCCAGAGCAGATAGGAGAGGTACTTGATGAAATTGAAAACAACTTGTGATTGGTGTGGTCGAGTATTTGAAAGAGAGGCTTCTGAACTTAAAGGGAAAAACATCATTTTTGCTGTAGGCGGTGTGTTACAGATTATAGCAATAAATCCAAAAACCCTGATGGCTATGCTTCCCTGAAAAACTACAAAAATATAAGCAAAAAGTGTTCTGAAATGAATAGGATTCTTAATCCTACGAGAATGACACCGACGGTAAGAGAAAAGTTGCGACAGGCAAATCTCAACAAGGGTAAAGGGGCTACATACAGAAAATATTATGGCAGGAACGAACATCGTGTCGTTGCTGAACAAATCCTCGGAAGACCGCTCTTGCCAAATGAGGTGGTTCATCATCGAGACGGCAACAAACGGAATAACGAGCCTAATAATCTCGTTGTATTTCCTAATCAAAGTGAACACGCAAGACACCATGCAGAGCTAGATTGGTTTATACAAAAATTGAAAGAAATAGAGGGAGGTGATGCCGAATGAAGTTCATACCACATGATTACCAGCAATATGCAATCGAATACATCGAAAGCCATTCCATCGCAGCCATTCTCTTGGATATGGGCTTGGGTTGAGCAAGACCTCAATAACGCTGACGGCAATAAACGACCTGCTTTTCGATAGCTTTGAGGTGCATAAAGTGCTTGTGGTAGCCCCGCTGCGTGTGGCTCGTGATACTTGGTCGGCTGAAATCGAAAAGTGGGAGCATTTGCGGGAACTGCGATACAGCGTGGTTGTCGGAACGGTGCAGGAGCGGATGAAAGCCCTCACCAACCCCGCAGATATCTACATCATCAACCGCGAAAACGTACAATGGCTAGTCGATGAAAGCGGACTTCCCCTTGACTACGATATGGCGGTGATTGACGAGCTTTCCTCTTTCAAAAATCACCAGTCTAAGCGGTTCAAGGCTTTTATGAAAATCCGACCGAAGCTGAAACGGATAGTCGGACTTACGGGAACACCCGCTAGTAACGGCTTGATGGACTTGTTCGCGGAGTTCAAGCTGTTGGATATGGGAGAGCGGCTCGGGCGATTTATCGGCCAGTACCGAAACGCATACTTTCAACCCGACAAACGCAACGGAATGGTTGTATACAGCTACAAGCCCTTACCCGATGCGGAACAGCGGATATACGACAAAATCTCTGACATCACAATTTCGATGAAAGCCGCAGACCACCTCACAATGCCCGAACTTGTAAGCACGGAGTACACGGTTCAGCTTTTCGAGAAGGAAAAGGAGAAATACGACCGTCTGAAAAAGGAACTTGTCCTTACCACCGAAGATAATGAAGTAACCGCCGCAAACGCCGCTTCTCTTTCAAACAAGCTGTCGCAGATGGCAAACGGAGCGGTGTATTCCGATGACGAAAGCGTAATCGAGATACACGACCGCAAGTTAGACGCTTTGGAAGATATAATCGAAAGCATGAACGGGAAACCGCTGCTTGTGGCTTACTGGTTCAAACATGACCTCGAACGCATAAAAAAGCGGTTTGAAGTCCGTGAAATCAAGTCGAGCCGAGATATTTCGGACTGGAACAGCGGGAAAATCCCCGTGGCGCTTATTCACCCCGCAAGCGCGGGACACGGTTTGAACTTACAGCAAGGCGGTTCGGCTTTGGTGTGGTTCGGGCTTACATGGTCGCTTGAATTGTATCAGCAGACGAACGCAAGGCTCTGGCGGCAGGGTCAGACCGCCGACACGGTTGTCATTCAGCACATAATCACAAAAGGCACGATTGACGAGCAGATTATGAAAGCTCTCAAAACAAAGGACACAACACAGGCGGCTTTGATTGCCGCCGTGAAAGCAGATATGGAGGTACATAGATGAACGGATATAAGGAATTGGCTAATGCAATCATCTTACAGGCGGTAAAGGATTACAGAGAGGCTCTCCGTCTTTTGAGTATGAACCCGAACGATAAATCAGCCCAACGCGATAAAAGGAGCATAGAACTTTTCTTTCATTCTCAATGGTTTAGTATCATTACGGATTTGAACGGTGAACTGTTACTCAAGAAACTGAAGGAGGAATTTGCGTGATGACAGCAAAGGAATTTCTGATAAGCGCATCAGAAATGAACCGACAGATACACTATAAGGAAATCGAACTGAAAAGCCTGCGGGATTTGGCAAGCGGTATATCCGGCTGTAGTTTCGGGGAGCGGCTTTCGGGAACAAGAAATCCCGACCCGCCTTTCGTTAGGTACACTGACAAGGCTTTGTCCCTTGAAAAAGAAATTCAGAACGACAAGTGCAAGCTGTCTGAACTTAAATACTCCATCGGCAAAGCAATTGATGATTTGGAGAACACCAACGAGCGTACTGTGCTTCGGTACAAGTATCTGATGTTCCTTTCGTGGAAAGAAATCAGTACAAAAATGGGGTATTCAAAAAGGTGGGTAATAAAGCTGCACGAAAAAGCCGTTCAGAATTTTTCTGAAAATTGGACACCCTAGTTCACAGCAGTTCACCCCTGTTCACCGTTGACACAGCCTATCTGTTGTGGTATGATATACTTAGAAAAATATACAGAGAGCCTTGTGGGTTTTATAACTCGCAAGGCTTTTTCTATGGGTAAAAAGAGGTGCGAAATGCCAAAGAGACCTAAACGCCCGTGCCGCTATCCTGCTTGTTCCAAGCTGACAGACGGTGTGTATTGTGAAGAACATCAGCGGCTGATGAACACGCACTACAATCACTTCTCGCGCGGCTACAACAGCAACGAACGCTACGGACGCGCGTGGAGAAAAATACGCGACAGATATATTGCGGCGCACCCGCTGTGCGAACGGTGTCTGACAGAGAACAGATACACCCCCGCCGAATTGGTTCATCACAAGAAACCATTGTCAGAGGGCGGAACAAACGATGGGAGCAACTTGATGTCGCTGTGCTATTCCTGTCATGAAATCATTCACGGTGGTAGGGGCGGTCAAAATCTCTAAAACATAAATTCGCGGAAAGCGGCCCGGGGCTTCGTGCGCAAAAATTGAGGTTCAAACGGGGTATTAAACCAAATCATTTCAAGGACGGTGCGAACTGCCCTTTTTCTTGTCTGACGGAGGTGACAAGCGTGGCGAAAGACGGCACAAACAGAGGCGGCAGA
>CAMAGG010000128.1 GCA_945833805.1 uncultured Clostridia bacterium
CGAACATCAACGCCATTCTGATACATCAGAGTTGCTGCGGTATGTCTTAGCTTATGTACAGATAATCCGCGATTATCCATGCCGCTTGATTTCAGGCATTCTTCGACAATCTGCTGCACTCTGCGGTTTGAAATACGGGTATTTCGGCGGCTGAGGAAAAGAGCGTCAGTTTTGGCGGTCATATCGCGATTACCAGCAGCAGACCTTTTTTCGTTGTCAGTTTCACTCAAATTCAGGTAGTCATTATATGCGTTTACGCAAGCATCATTCAGATATATAATTCGCTCTTTGTTTCCTTTACCGAGAACCTTTAGCGTATAGATTTCTTTTCCAGTGGAATCGCGGGTTTTCCTGATATCGTTCATATTTATCCCGACCAACTCGCTAAGACGTATACCACAGTTGAGAAAGAATGTTATAATACAGTAATCACGTTTTTGTGCAGATGTGTCAATATTGGATAGCATTTCCACAGATTCATCAAGTGTCATGTATTTTGGGAGCGCCGCTTTAGGTGTAGGCAGCTCAAGATTTGCAAGTGGATTCACTTCAAATAGCCCTTTATTATTAGTAAGGTACTTGAAAAATTGCCTTAGCGCAACACCTTTGCGATACCGCGCTTTCGGGTGATTATCTTTTTCATTCTTTGTGAAAATCAGGAAATCCTGCGCTAGCATAAGATCTACTGATTTAACATCTGACTCGGTTATATCTGAAATATCAATATTTTTAAATTCCTCCGGATCGTCCGAAGCGCGGTGATTGCGGATCTTGTAATAGCGAAAGAATGATCGAAGGTCTGTATAGTAATTCAGCACGGTCAGCTCTGAACGGTTTTTCACAAGCTGAAGATAAACTAAATAATCCTTTAGAAGTTTTGGCGCGTTATCGTATTTGTTGTTCATTTTTTATCATTCCTTTGCAATTTGGTGTATATAATCATATTTCATAATATTATCATAATAATCATCGTTGTCTTAATATTTTGATTAAAAACTGCCACTTTTTATTGCGTAAAATTTCTATTTTACGCAATTGACAATACTAATTATTTTTACTCTCTGTATCTATTATAGCGCACTTCCCCGAAAAAATCAATCTCTTTTTCCGCCGTGAGTGTTCCGGCGGATATATTGCTGTACGGCTTCGATGTTCTCACCGTGTCTGATCTCCCGAACCAAGCGCCGGAACATATTCGGCAAATACCGACACACCAAGTCACAACATTCTATATAATGAGCGCAATACGCGCAGGTATCAAAGCCCAAGCAGGACGCGCAAGGACGGTATTTATACCCGGCATAGGCTTGTATACACTCGTCCCGGTGCTTGCATTCCCAGTAATCACAACACATCAGCTAGCGACCCCGGGAACATCAGCAAAAACCAATTGAAGCCAACGAGATGAATCCATACCAGCAGGCAGATTATTGATATATAGGCTGTCCTTTTTAAGCTGAGCCACAGCAGATTCATAATCATCATAATTATAGGCAGACATCAGCATAGCCCATATATTAGAACACTCAGCAGGTAAATCATTACTTGTATTCATGAAATCTTCCTCACAGCGAACCCAGGAGGTAATATCCTTATCAACTTCAATGCCCTTTTGCAACTGCTAAGCCCGCTTATCGTAGAAACGAACATAGACAGATGATTTTCTATGACCGAAATAGACCGTTTTTCCAACAATACCCTATCTCTTATAAAAGACTTTCAATTAGCATGAAAAACACCCCTTGATCTGCTTTAGTCAAGGGGTGTTTGTTGTATGTCACTGTTCAAGGAATGTTTGTCAATGCTCATGGAATGTATGTCATCATTCAAAAGCAGGGGTGAAAACAAAATCCTTGCAAACGGCTCTACAATGATGATTACTCGTCTTCTCCCGCGCCGTCCCAGTTGTGCCAAACGTTCTGCACGTCGTCGTTGTCGTCGAGGGCTTCGAGGAGGAGGTTCATCTTCTTGATGTGATCCTCGTCGGTGAGAGTGGTGTATGTAGAAGGTACCTGCTCTGCTTCTGCGGAAATTACCTTGTAGCCCAGCTTTGTCAGCGCTTCGGAAACTGCGGCAACAGACGTCGGGTCTGTGGTGATCTCAACAACACCGTCCTCAAAGCTGAAATCATCACCGCCGGCTTCAAGGATATCCTCCATTGCCTTGTCCTCGTCGATGTCGCCGTCCTCGTTGTCCAGAACGATTATCCCCTTGAGGGAGAACATGAAAGAAACACAGCCGGTCGCGCCGAGATTGCCGCCGAACTTGTCGAAATAATGGCGGATCTCGCCCGCTGTGCGGTTTCTGTTATCGGTAAGGCATTCCACGATAACAGCAACGCCGTTGGGACCGTAGCCCTCATAAACGCACTCCTCGTAATCGTTCTTCTCTGCGCCGCCGGCAGCCTTTTTCAGCAGGCGGTCAATGTTGTCGTTCGGGATATTGTTGCTCTTGGCTTTCTGTACAAGGGTGTACAGTCTGGAGTTGTTGGCGGGGTCTGCGCTGCCGGTTTCCTTAATGCAGACAAGGATCTCACGGCTGATCTTGGTGAAAACCTTTGCCCTTGCGCCGTCCTTTTCGCCCTTCTTGCGCTTGATGGTGCTCCATTTTGAATGTCCTGACATAAAATATTCTCCTTATATAAATTATAATTTAATCCAGCTTCTGGAAGCCCTTTCCCAGAACCTCGCTAGCGCCGGTAATGATCACAAATGCGTCCGGATCAATTTCCTTGACGATCCGTTTCACCTTGACATATTCGTTTTTATGCACTGCAATGCAGACAACCTGCCTGTCCTCACCGCTGTAAGCGCCCTCGCCTTTCAGAATGGTAACTCCACGCTTCTGCTGAAGCAGCTTTTCGGATATTTCCTTCGGCTTTTCAGAAAAGATCATCAGGAACTTGCCCTCAAGACCGCCGTAAACCAGCGCGTCTATCACTCTTGCCTCAACAAATATCGAAATGACCGCATACATCACCACGTCAAGGCTTTTGTAAACAAAATAACCAAGCACTGCAACGCAGGTGTTTATCAGGAACGAGATAGTTCCCAGCCTGATCTCCGGGCGAAAACGGTTAATGATCTTGTTTATGATATCAGTGCCGCCGGTAGTTCCTTCGCGGACATAGACTATACCAAGCCCCGTACCCATGAAGAGCCCGCCAAATATCGCCGCCAGAATTCCTCCGCCGTTTCCCGCGATGTATACGGGAATTTCAGCAAACACATAGTCTGTCATGACAGAAGTAACCGCGACAGAGATCAGCGTCTTTATCATAACTCGCTTGTTCAGCAGGATAAACCCGGCTATTATCAGCGGTATATTCATAAGGCTGATAAGAGTGCCAACCTGCCAGTCGCTTACGCTGCTGACAATTATTGCTATACCAGTAACTCCTCCCGGAGCGATATTGTTTGGTGATGTGAAGCAATGAACTCCCAGAGCGTAAATTCCGGAGCCGAAAATTATTATAATAATATCCAGCACCCAGCGCCATACGCTGTGAATTCTCTCTGTACGCGTCATTTTCTTCATAGCCGCACCTCCAATTATACCGAAAGCGCCTTGCAGATCTCCAAAAACAGCTCCTCAATTCGCTCCTCCTGCCCTGAAAGACTGAGATAGCCAAACAAAGCTTCAAGCGCGGTAGCCCGGCGGTACTCGGAGGGCTTTGCGCTTTTGGGAACTGATATTCCCCCTGCGTTTCTGCCCCGCCGCAGTATATCCGCTTCTTTCTCGGTAAGCATTGGCTCGATGACCTCCACCGCCTTAGACTGGTATGAAGCGCGAACCTGCGCCACCGCAAGGTCGTGCAGACGACCCGCGTTGGTGTTTCCACGCAGGACAACCGCCCGCCTTACCAACAGCTCATAAACGCAGTCGCCGTAGAAAGCAAGAACATTCGGGCTGTAAGCCGCCGCTTCACGTTCGGTAAGTGCCATTTGATCAACCTTTCAGTATGTAGTATACGCAGCTGTATTCCTCGCAGTGCATATCAAAAATGTCTGCTTCCTTGCGAAGCTCGCTCATTCCGAGGGATACCGAGCTGTCCTCCGTGTGTATTCCAGCGTAGCGTTCAGCCGCGGCAATAAGAGGGGTGTAATAACATCCATACCAATCGGACTTCGGGGCAATGTAGAAATCCTGCACCTTGAAGCCTTGCTCCTTTGCAAGAACCAACACCTTGTCAAGCGGCAGAATCTTTCCGAAACGCCGCTGGCAAAATACTTTTGTATCCGGAGAGGGGTCAGTGAGCCAGCTTACCGCCCGGTAAACCAGAATTCCTCCCGGCGAAAGCTTCTCCTTGAGCTGCTCCAGCCGCTGAGCGCAGCCGTCGAACTCCACAATTCCGTTGTACCAGATAAGGTCGTACCTATCCCCCGGCAGCTCAAAAAGCTGCACTGTGTACGCGTCAAGCCCCGCTGCCTTTCCCTGTTCCGCGCGGAAATTGTCGGTGAACGCAGCAGTCAGGCTGCACCCGAATTTCCCGGAAAAAAGCTGCGGTGTGATTATTTCATCGCCAACAAAAAGCGCAGAACCCGGCTTGATATTGCCCAGCAGTGAAATGACCTGCTGCGCGGTATCGCTGCTGCCCGGCGAGGAACGCTCCAAATCCCTTATCAATACGCTTATTAGGTTCATCTTTTCACCCCGGAAACAAAAGGTTTCCCACGGTCATCTTACATAGTTAAACTCAAAGTCGTAGATTGAAACAAGGTCGTCCTCCTGAACTCCCTGTTTCTCAAGCTCGTCAATAATTCCGCTGGAACGAAGCACCCGCTGGAAATACTGAAGGCTCTCGTAGTCCTCCATATTGCAGGTGGACAGGATAGGCGCAAGGAACGGCGCGTCCACAACAAATACTCCGTCTGTCTTCTGGACGGTGAAGCTGTGCTTTTCGTTTTCGATCTGCTGAAGCTCCGCCATAGTCAGCGGCTGAACCTCGAAACGCTTCGGCGGCGGCAGCTTTGACAGCTCGTCCGCTACGCGGTCGATAAGCTCAGAGGTTCCCTTTGTGGTGGCTGCGGAGATCGTGAAGAACGGAAGTCCTTTCTCCTCGATATAGCTGCGGAACTGCTCTATCTGTTCCTCCGTTGCCATGTCGGATTTGTTCGCGGCGACGATCTGCGGACGCTCTGCAAGCTCCTCAGAGAAGTTCGCAAGCTCCAGATTTATCTTCTCAAAATCGTCCCGGGGATCTCTGCCCTCAACTCCGGAAACATCAACAACGTGTACTATAAGCCGGCAGCGCTCCACATGACGCAGGAACGCATGACCCAAGCCTACTCCCTCGCTCGCGCCCTCGATAAGTCCAGGAATATCCGCCATGACAAAGGACTGCTCTCCGCGCTTTACAACGCCCAGAACCGGGGTCAGCGTGGTGAAATGATAGTTCGCGATCTTGGGCTTTGCAGCGCTGACAACGCTTATCAGCGTGGATTTTCCGACATTCGGGAAGCCCACCAGACCTACGTCTGCCAACAGCTTCAGCTCAAGCACCACGTCAAACGCTTCGCCGGGAAATCCGGGCTTAGAAAACCGGGGTATCTGCCGGGTGGGAGTCGCGAAGTGCGCATTTCCCTTTCCGCCTCTACCGCCTTTTGCGACAACGACCGGCTCATCATCGGAGATATCCGCCATAATTCTGCCGGTGTGCGCGTCCTTGACGATAGTTCCCCTCGGAACTCGGATTATCGTAGGCTCCATGGACTTTCCGGAACAGCGCTTAGCACCGCCCGGTTCTCCGTCAGGAGCGATATATTTCTTCTTGTAGCGGAAGTCTATCAGCGTGGAAAGGTTATCGTCAGCGACAAATACAATGTCGCTGCCCTTTCCACCGTCGCCTCCGTCAGGACCGCCCGCATTGACATATTTCTCTCGGTGGAAGCTCACCGCTCCATTGCCGCCGTTGCCTGCCTTAATGGAGATCTCAACCTTATCAACAAACATCTCTGCCGCCTCGCTTTCCTAAGGATAAGCTGAACAAAGCAATACTGAACCGGCAGCATATATTAAATTACAATGCTGCCAGAATGCTTGTTTCAGCGTTTCCTAACTATATATTTTCCACAATGTCATTCAATAATTCGTGAACGTTGGTTCAGAAAAATTTAAGCCGGATTTGTGCAATCCGGCTTAATTGATTAAATCTGAGATTGCAGAAATCAATCAGCGTAAACGCTTACCTGCTTCTTATCTCTGCCGAGGCGCTCAAACTTTACAGTGCCGTCAATAAGAGCGAACAGTGTATCATCAGAACCCTTGCCAACATTGTTGCCTGCATGAATATGGGTGCCTCTCTGTCTAACGAGAATGCTTCCGGCATTTACCTTCTGCATATCAGCGCGCTTTACGCCAAGTCTCTTGGACTCGGAGTCACGGCCGTTCTTGGTGGAACCCATACCTTTTTTATGAGCGAAATACTGTAAATCAATTCTAATCATTGTTTTATCCTCCTGTTATCATTCGGAAGCTCAGGCTTCCCTTATCTCAACCTTTACCCGGCAATAATCCTCCGCTATGTTCTCCATGTGTACATGAAAGCTTTCAAGCAGCCTTTCGCTGGGCTTGTCAAAGCTGTTCAGGCGAAGTACTATGCGGTTCTCCTCAACCGTCACATCAGCGTCTGCCCCGAAGAAATCGGTAACAGCGTTGCAGACAAGCATCACCGCAGAGCTGACGGCTGAGCAAACTATATCGCTACCGGCTTCTCCGTATCCGGCATGACCGGAAATCTCAAAGCCTGTAAACGCACCGTCCCGCCTTATGAATACAGCCCGAAGATCATGCGTTGATTGCTTCAATTCTTACCTGGCTGTACGGCTGTCTGTGACCCATCTTGCGCTTGCTGCTCTTCTTGGGCTTGTAGGTGAAGACAGTGATCTTCTTAGACTTGCCGTTCTTGAGCAGGGTAGCCTTTACGCTTGCTCCGTCAACATAGGGAGCGCCGACCTTAACGCCGTCGTCCTTGCCTACCATGATAACCTTGTCGAATGTGATCTCGCCCTCGGCTTCAAGCTTCTCGATGAAAACGATGTCGCCCTCTTTGACCTGATACTGCTTTCCGCCTGTTTCAATTACTGCGTACATTTTTATTACCTCTTTTTAATCAGACTCGCTGCGTCAGGGTTGCATTTCTGCCTTGCGAGCCTCCGTTTTGATCCGGACATAACTCACCCTGCACATGCGGCAATAAGATTATAACACATACAAAGCCTTTTGTCAATAGGTTTGAGCAAATTTTTCCCGTTTTTCTGAGAAATATTTAAGGCAACACCGCACAATTACCGGCTATCGCCTTTGCCGTCCGCTTGCTTGC
>CAMAGG010000129.1 GCA_945833805.1 uncultured Clostridia bacterium
GCGGAAAAGATGCAAGCAAGCGTGCGGCAAAAGCGGTAGCTGTTAATTGTGCGGTTTTGCCTTAAGCATAGAAATTGCTTTTCCTAAAATTTTTCCAACAAAACAGCATATTTTTTCACAAAACGTCTTGATTTTTTTTGCTTAGTGTTGTATAATATACCTATAATTAATGAAAAAGGAGAGTAAGCAATGGATACCAATATACTCTTAGAGAGCGGAACTAACGAACTTGAGGTTCTTGAATTCATGGTAGGTGAACAGAGCTTCGGAATCAATATTGCAAAGGTCACCGAGATCATGAACTATCAGAAGATGGTTCCTGTTCCCGATTCGCACCCTGCCTTTGAGGGAGTTTTCACCCCCAGAGATAAGGTAATTTCTGTGATCAATCTGCATACTATTCTCCATAAGGAAAGTCCCGATCCGGAGCATGACCTGCTGATAATCTGCCACTTCAACACCAAGGACGTTGGTTTCCATGTTTCTTCTGTAAAGGGAATTCAGCGAATTTCATGGGAGGACATCGAAAAGCCACCTGCAATGTCTGGCGACGGTGCGCATAATATTGCGACCGGAATTGCAAAGTTCAAGGACAGGATCGTGCTTATTCTTGATTTTGAGAAGATCGTTTCTGACATGGATCCTACCGCAGCATTTGACACCTCCGGTGTCACAGCGGCTGAAACTGACAAGTCCACAAAGCATATTGTTATTGCTGAGGACTCTCCGTTTCTAAACACGCTGATCGTAAATACACTGCACGACGCAGGATACAAGAACGTTGTACACTTCGACAACGGAAAGGACGCGTGGGACTATGTGAGTGGACACAAGGATATTGGCGGAAATATTCTCGATCAGATCTCCTGTGTTATCAGCGATATTGAGATGCCGAAAATGGACGGACACCGTTTAACAAAGCAGATCAAGGATGATCCGGTTCTGAATGCGATCCCTGTTTACCTGTTCTCTTCTCTTATCAATGATCAGATGAGAATTAAGGGTCAGAGCGTCGGTGCAGACGGGCAGTTCTCAAAACCGCAAATCGGTCAGCTCATTCAGTACATAAACGAACACGTCTGAAATACATAACCTCCCGAGGCATTTCGGGAGGTTTTCTATTGCAATAATTTAGCCGCCCGTAATTTCGAGCGGCTGTTGTATTATCAAACCTTTGCTTTATGCTCGATCGCAGTAATTGTATAGGTAAACGCTTTTTCTCCGTCCGGAGGAAGTATCTCGATCCCGCGCTTTTCTGCGAATACTCCGGAGCAGTCGTCAAAGTCCGCGGAACCGCACCACGGCTCAATACACAGGAATGGCGCGTCCTTTGCCTGCCAAACGCCGAGGCTGGTGAAATCCGGGAAATCCACGCGAACGCCGACATTCTCCTTGTTAAGAAGCTGAACCGAGCGGGAACGCAGCTTATCGAAATAGCACACGTCCTGATAGAACATATCGTGGCTGAGAGGAAGCACGGTATCTCCGTCTATCAGCAGTCGGCGGTTGTTTTCCTCATGAAGTCCTGTGGAGAGGTTGTAGTTAGGAACTGCGGCGGTTTCCAGATTTGGAAACTCCAGTCGGTAGTCCGTGATGTCGCCGGGGGTCGCGAAAGCTGGATGTGCGCCGATACAGAACGGCATATCAGAGTTGCTGTTGTTATGTACGCGATAGGTTACGGTCAGTCCGTCTGCTTTCAGCGTATAGCGCACGGTGAAGCGGAAATCGAACGGAAACATCGCCTTTGTGTAGTCGTTCTGGGTAAGGGAGAACATCGCGCTTGTGCTGCTGAAATCCTCTGGGGTGAGTTCAAGGTCGCGGGCAAATCCATGCTTGGTAATTCTGTATTCACTGCCGTTGATGAGGGTCCTTCCGTCCCTTAATGTCCCTATCATCGGGAACAGCAGCGGCGAGGTTTTGCCCCAGAATGCCGGATCTGCGCTCCACATAAGCTCGCGGTTTCCGACCTTGAGGGATTTCAGCTCCGCGCCCTTTGAAATGATTTTCGCGGATACTTCTCCGGATTTAAGTGTAATTTCCATGTTATATCTCCTCTTTTATTTATGATATTTTCCGTTGTTGATTATGGAATAAGCCCGGTAGACCTGTTCCAGAAGCATTACTCTTGCAAGAGAATGTGGAAAAGTCATCGGGGACATTGAAAGCCGCAGGTCTGACTGCGACTTTAATTCCGCGTCAAGTCCGAAGGAACTGCCCACCACGAAATTCACCGTGCTGAACCCCTGCCCTGCCGCAGCTTCAAGCTTCTGGGCAAGTTGCTCGCTGGAGAGGGTCTTACCTTCAATGCACATGGCAACTGTATAGCTGCCCGGCTTTAACTGCTCGCGTATCTTCCCTGCCTCCTGACGGAGCGCAGCGTCTATCTGTGCCGGAGCGGGTTTCTGCGGGAGATTAACCGGATCCGGCTCTATCACCCTAGCATTTACATACCCCCCAAGCCGCTTAAGATACTCGGCGCAGGCTTCTCGGAAATAGGATTCCTTAAGCTTTCCCATTGCGATGAAGTTAATGTTCAATATCTGCGTCCGCCTTTCTTAGTCTGCGAGGACATATTCAGCTTTCTGCGGTGGTTCATCTGCGCAACCTTCTTACGGTAAGCCGCTTTCATATAATGGGTGACAATAAGCAGCACTATCTCAATTGCGGACAGCGCAACTATCCAACTGAACAAAGGATCAGCAATTACCTGCTTTATCTTTTCAGTATAGAATTCGGTGACATCGATCTCAATATTTGATTCGGTAACAAGCGGAATAGTTGCAAGAGTTTCATCGTTCAGTTTAAGCTCAAGCTCTCCTACCGTAAACCCTTTGTTCTGGGGCGCCTGAACCGGCACTGCGTCATCATAGAGCTTGATCTCTTTAGATACCGTTGTCTTGTTTAGGCTCTTTTCAAGAAGCGTGTAATAATCCTCAGAGGCGCAAACTCCAACCTTGTCTACTCCCTTGCCCTGATAAACCTCCGCCTGAGTTACCTGCTCATTCGCCTTGACAACATTTGTATATACGAACTCACTGTAAGCCCAGTCGTAAAGCGCAATGTGATCCTTGAAGGAATAGTTCGACCTATCGCCGTTCTCATCATAGTACGGCGCGCCGAGGGTCACTATCAAATAATTGTAGCCTCTGCCGTCGCTGCCCTTGTTGGTGCAGGTAGACACCAGCGCCATTGATCCTTTGATCGGATTTGCGGTATCCCATTCGCCGTTTTTATATTCAAAATATTCGTAAATACTTCCGGTCTTGACACCGCGTACACCCTCGTAATAAAAGTTACCCTCGGTCATCAGCTTATTGGTGGTGTAGATACTGTAACCGTCCGGGTGTTTTGAATTAGCCGGCATTTCGTATGATGTAGAACTGCAAATCGTCATGAATCCGGGGTAATTGTCCATTGCGTAGCGGGTGATGAGGTACAGATCTTTTGCGGAAGTATAGTTATCCTTATTGTACAATCCATGGGTATTTGCGAAATGAGTGTTGGTGCAGCCTATCTCCGCAGCCTTTGCGTTCATCATATCCACGAATGCCGGAATGCTCCCCGCAATATTTATCGCCAGAATATTCGCCGACTCGCAGGCGGAACATACCATCAGTGAATAAAGGCAGTCCCAGTAGGTGACGTTGGTCTGACCTACCTCTATTTCTGCGTTGGACGGGTCTGTATAGTTTGGGTCGCCGTAAAAATCATTAGTTACGTCATAGGTTATTTCCACCGTCTTGTTGAAATCCTTGATATTCTCAAGGGCGACAAGCGCAGTCATTATCTTTGTGGTTGACGCAGGACAGAGCTTTTTATCAGCATTTTTGGACACTATCACAATATCCGTGTCCAGATTTACCATGTAAACGCCCTCGCTGTGAAGCTCAAATTTCGGCGTAAATGCCGCGGAAGCGCTCAATCCTGCGCCAAAAGTGCTGCATAGTAAAATAATTGACATAAATATCGAAAAAATTTTTACTTTTCGCATATAGACAAATCTCCCATTATGAGTTATTATATATAAAGGCAGTTTTTGCGCTGCAATAAAACTGCGTACTCTGAAGCTTACTTTATTATTATACTAAAACGCAGGCTTCTTGTAAAGAGCTTTTTTCAAATTGTAACCGAGTTGTAAGATTTTCTTCTCCTCGGCTGCTGGAGGGATTTTATGATTTTCATTACCGGAGATATCCACGGAGATTTCACACGTTTCAAATCTCCGATGCTGAGAAAGCTGCGGAAAAACGACGCGCTTATCGTCTGTGGAGATTTCGGATTTATATGGGACGGATCGGACAAGGAAAAAAAGCTGCTGAAAAAAATCGGCAGACTGCCCTATAATGTGCTGTTCGTGGAAGGCTCTCACGACAATTACGATCTGCTGGAGGATTATCCGGAGGAGGAATGGTGCGGCGGCAGGACGAGGCACATTTCCGGTCGGCTGCGGCAGCTGATGAGGGGTCAGGTTTTCGAGATCGCGGAAAAGATCGTCTTTTCATTCGGCGGAGGGCAGAGCGACGACACCGTTGACCTCATTGAGGGCGAAAACTGGTGGCGGCGGGAAATTCCGTCAGAACATGAGCTTGAAGAGGGTTTGAGAAATCTTGAGGCTTCGGGAAACAGCGTTGATTTCGTTGTGACCTATGAGCCTCCCTCAAAGCTCCACGATTTTCTCAACCACAACAGCGGCGACAGAAATCATATAAATACCTATCTGAACGATGTTTACGAGAAGATAAGCTTTCAGCGCTGGTTCTTTGGAAAGCTTCATCTGAACAAGCTTATTCCTCCTAAATATTACGCAATTTACGACCAGATAGTGGTCGCCGACGATACCAAAATCAAGAAAAAGCGGGAACGGAAGTCCCCGAAAAAACAAGATAAGGAGAATTAATATGGCAGAAATCACCTATGAGATCACAAAGGAACTTGGCGTTATTTCAGAGGACGCAAAGGGCTGGACAAAGGAACTTAACCTCATCAGCTGGAACGAGCGCGAGCCGAAATTTGATATCCGCAGCTGGAATCCCGATCATACACGCATGAGCAAGGGAATTTCCCTCACCGAGGAGGAAATGGAGAAGCTAGTCGAGCTGTTCAATTCCAGAAATGAAGAGGATTCTTTTGAGTAATTCCTCTGAATAATTCAGAGTGGGCTGACACAGTGAGTCAGCCCATTTTCCATTTATACCGGGCCGTGTACGTCTGAACTTTTAACTGTCATGAGATAAGTTCCGAAACTCGCCGAAATTAGCATTTTAACAAGTCTGCGGGAATCCTTTAGCAGTGCAGGGTAAAACGCTCTAATCAAGGATATGCAATAACGGCAGGAGCGCTGTTCTCCTGCCGTTTGGTATGTATCAGTCTATATCCGCCGCGATATCAATATTCTTGCCGGTCAGCCCAATGTAAGCTCCCTGCCCTGCTTCAGCTGCGTCCTTGTGCGCAAGGAGCCACTTGTTGCAGGCTCTCAGCCACTTGTCCTCTGTGTTCTTCGCCGTTATATTCGGCATTGCGCCGTTGGTTCCCTTGGGAAGCGCGATAACCACTTTGAAGCCGTCAGCCTTCTTCGCGCTGCAAGGCGCATAGTGAAGCGTTGTGGCATATACTTCCACGACCTGACCTGCACTTGCCCTGAATGCTTTAACCTTTGAAGTGTCCAGATTTCCATCAACGATATCGTCTGCCTTTGCAACCAGAAGGATGAAGTCGTACAGACCGATGTTAAGCTCGCTGTCGCGGTGGTATTCAAGGCAGTTAAGCTTTGTGTTGTGTCCATTGCACCAGCCGAGTTGTATCGGCATTCCACCGTACGCATTATTCTGAAGCTGACCGAAAATCCCCACACTTTCAAGCGAAGCATCGCTCATTACATAATCCACGCCGTCCGGCAGAGGGGTGGTTTCGTCAAGGGCTTTCAGCAGCCCGGAGGTGTCATAGCCCTCCAGCACCTTCCCGTAGGGAGCAAATTCCTTATCCAGAACCGAATATATCTTCATTTACAATAATTCCTTTCATATTTGTTTGTATAAGCGTTTCCTCAGACACGCTATAACCGCACCGAAAATTCGATGCGGTCATAATTGTTAATGTACAGCGAAATCAGCCTAGGAAGCTGCCGAAATCAGTTACAAGTATCTGACCGGTGATTGCTCTGGACTCGTCGCTTGCAAGGAATAGCAGAATATTGGCAACGTCCTCGGGCTTGCAGGGCTGGGTCTTCATATTGCTGTGAGCAGCCATTGCGCCGAACATATCCATATCCATATTGCCCTGATTCATGCCTGCAACCATAGGCGTAAGTATCGTTCCGGGGCAGACCGCGTTGCAGCGGATACCCTCTGCCTGAAAGCGCAGCGCAGTGTGCTTTGTAACGCCGATAACTGCAGCCTTTGAAGCAACATAAGCCGCGCCGCCGCAGCCTCTTACGCCTGCCACGCTTGCAACGTTTACGATGGAAGCGCCGCTCTTCATCTTCTGTGCAGCTGCACGCATGCAGCGCATTGTTCCCTTTTCGTTGGTTTCAACGATACGGTCAAGATCCTCATCGGTGTAGCGATCAATAGGCTTAAGACCCTCTTCCAGAATTCCTGCGTTATTTACCAGAATGTCGATCTTGCCGAACTTCTCCTCGGTGATTGCCATTAGCTTATCAGCGTCGCCGGGTTTGGAAATATCGGTGGATACCGCAAGGACTGTTCCACCAGCCTCGGTGATCTCCTTTGCCACCGATTCAAGCGCAGCTTCTCTTCTTGCAGTGATAACTACTGAAGCGCCCTCAGCTGCGAACAGCTTTGCCGTAGCGGCGCCTACGCCTGAGTTTCCGCCTGTGATAATTGCTACTTTTCCTTTTAAACGATCCATGTTGGTTACTCCTTTATAAAAATCATTGTCGCAGGTCGAGCGACTTTTAGTAATATTATACATCGCCGGGCGTATATTGTCAAGTACTTTTGTAAATAAACAACATTATAATGCTGAAACAAAATTTAATAATATAATGCCAAATACATGGATTTTATGGTAAAGAAAGTGGTTTATGGTATTAAGTGCTTGAAAAATATCTCATGATATGCTATAATAAAAATATACATCTTTAACTTGTGAAAAAAATGGGTTATACCAGTCAGAGGAGAGTGAAGCATTTGAGAAAACAACACAGTATTCTGCATAAAATTCTGATCATGATAGCTTTAACTGGTCTTATCCTTGGAAGTGTGATAATCACCTCCGGAGCCTCG
>CAMAGG010000130.1 GCA_945833805.1 uncultured Clostridia bacterium
ACCGAATTTGCCGGCAGCGAGGAGTTCCTCAGACGTTTCCGGAATGAATCAAAGGCGATCGCGCTGCTTTCCCACCCAAATATCGTCAAGATCTATGATGTTGGCTTCACCGATAAGGTGCAGTTTATCGTTATGGAGTACGTTGATGGAATTACGCTGACCGATTATATAGAGCAGCAGGGAGTACTTAAATGGCGGGACGCGGTACACTTCACTATTCAGATACTTAAAGCGCTTCAGCACGCGCACGACCGCGGTATAGTACACCGCGACATAAAATCCAGCAACATTATGCTGCTGAGCGACGGAACGATCAAGGTCATGGACTTCGGAATTGCGCGCTTCAACCGCGAGAACAACAAGACCATGTCCGAAAAGACCATTGGTTCAGTGCATTACATCAGCCCGGAGCAGGCGCGGGGAGACATCACCGACGAGCGGAGCGATATCTATTCCGTTGGCGTAGCGCTCTATGAAATGCTCACCGGCAAGAAGCCATTTGACGGCGATACGCCTGTTTCTATCGCGCTCATGCATATGCAGAGCACTCCGAAGAAGCCCTCCGAGATCAACAGCACCATTGCCGAGGGTCTTGAGCAGATCGTAATGCGGGCAATGCAGAAGGATCCGGCTCAGCGTTATCAGACCGCAGGCGAGATGATAAAGGATCTGGAAGAATTCAAGAAAAATCCGGGCATCATCTTTGAGTATAAGTATAATTCTACCGACGGCACGACCAAGTACTTTGACCGCCCGATTCCTGCGGCTGAGCAGGAGAGAAACCGCCGCAGACAGGCGGTTCAGGCAGAGCCGGAGGAAGAAGAATATGAGGACGAGGACGAAGATGATGACGACGAGGACGAGTATGAGGAGCGCCGTTCTCCGCTGATACCGATACTGTTCGCGGTGGGAACTGCGTTCGTTATCGCGACTGTTTTCCTTGTAATGACCATTGTGTTACAGAATCTTAATGTTTCTCCGGAAGAGGTCGGCTCTATCGCGGGTATTTCCAGCAACTCCACCGTGAGCGTAAATGACAACAATGAGTTTGTTATGCCGAATCTTATCGGTATGAGCTGGGAAGAGGCAAAGGCTGAGTATTCCCAGTATATGACGCTTGTTCCCCAGCAGGAATGGAGCGATGTAACCAAGGATCAGATCTTTGATCAGCAGTACCCTGAGGGAAGAAAGGTCAAGATGGGAACGGAGATAACCGTTAAGGTCAGCATGGGCATTCGACAGGTCGAAATACAGGATCTTGAGAACCTTACTGTCGCCGTTGCTGAAAGCAAGCTGCAAAAGGACGGCTTCAAGGTAAAGAAGACGTTCCTCGAAAGCGATGATATCGCAAAGGATTACGTTATCCGTACCGAGCCTGCTGCTCACGAAATGGCGGATCAGGGAAGCACTGTCGTTCTGATCATAAGCTCCGGACCAACGAACACGGCGGTAAATGTTCCTAATCTGGTTACTCTGCCTCTGTCCGTTGCGCTTCAGCGCGCAGACGAGTATCATCTTGATCCGTCGATCGAGAGGGTCGATACCGATGAGGTCGAAAAGGATACAGTAATGGAGCAGAGCCTTGAACCGGGAAGCACCGTTGAACGTGGTACCGAGATCGTTCTCAAGGTAAGCAGCGGCGAGGCTGCCATTGTTGAGAGAGTTCTGAAGTATAACATTCCAAAGAAGGCAACAGGCGAATTTGAGTTCAGATATTTCGTTGACGGAGTTCTTGACGAGGACGCAGGTCTGACGCTTGATGTCGGTCTTGTATCCAGCAAATCACTGAGCTATACAGTTACCGGAAAGCCGGGAGAAACCAAGGTGGTTACAGTAAAGGTAACATCTCTGGAAACCGGTAAGAGCGGCAATTATATGGAAGTTACCGTACACTTCCCGGAGGACGGCAGCAAGCCAACCGCTGAGGACGTAACAAACAGCGGAATATTTGACGAGCTTCAGAGCGCGGCGTCCGACACTTCTGAGGATACCACAGATCCTGATAGCTCTGATAGCTCTGAAGACGACACTTCGGATCAGACCAGCTCTGAGCCTGAGGATACCACATCGAGTGATACTGATGAAACTTCTCAGTCGAGTGTTGAACCTGATCACGGAATTGCGGTCGATTGATTATGAGGGGGTAATGATATTTCTGCTGAATATCATGATTATGGAATAATCACAAAAGCAGTCGGGGGCATCTATTATGTAGATGCCCTTTCGGGCTATGAGAAGGACGAAAGAGTTATTCCGGACGGAAGGACTTTCAAGTGCGCCGCGCGGGGGATATTCAGACAGGACGGAATAAGCCCCAGCGCCGGGGATCATGTGATAGTAGAGCGGCAGGAAAATCATGAGCCGCTGATCTCCGAGATACTGCCGAGAAGTAATTTCCTTGTACGCCCTCCGCTTGCAAATCTTGACGGAATAGTATTTGTGATAAGCTGCTGCGACCCCGCGCCCAACAGGTTCGTGCTTGACAAGCTGATCGCGATAGCAGACAGCAAGGGTATAGATCCGATGATAGCGTTCACCAAGAAAGATCTTCGTCAGCTTGACGAGCTTGCGGATATCTACCGGAGCATAGGGATAACCGTCTGCATGGTGAATAATCTGACAGGAGAGGGCGCTGACATTGTGCGCGGCTTCATAAACGGCAGAGTTACCGCCTTCATCGGTAATTCCGGCGTGGGCAAATCAAGCCTTATGAATGCCCTGTTCCCTCATCTTGAGCTTGAAACCGGAGTGACCAGCAAAAAGCTCGGCAGAGGAAAGCACACCACAAGGCAGGCGCAGCTGTACCGTCTTTCCGAGCTTGACAGCTCCATGAGCGGCTATGCGGCGGATACTCCGGGTTTTTCCACGGTGGATACCGAGCGCTACTGCCGGATACCTGCGGGAGAGCTGGACAACAGCTTCCGGGAGTTCGCTGAGTTCGCAGAGAAATGCAGATTTGCGGACTGCGCCCATATCAAGGAGAAGGACTGCGCGGTACGGGCGGCGGCGGAACGCGGAAAGATCGCGTTATCCCGCTATGAGAGCTATCTCAGAATGTATGAAGAAGCAAGCAGGATCAATGACTGGGAGTGACAAAATGCCGAAAATCTGTTCGATAATCTGCGGCGCACCGGACGGAGTGCTGCCGGAAAAGCCGGAGGGGCTTATAATCTGCGCGGATAAAGGGCTGGATCATGCGCTTTCGGCGGGAATTACCCCGGATATAGCCGTAGGAGATTTTGACAGCGCAGAAAGCGCTCCGCCCCCCGGAGTCAGAGTGATACGCGCTGAACCGGAAAAGGACGACACGGACACGATTCTTGCCTGTGAAACGGCGATAGAGCAGGGCTGTGATGAGATACGGCTTTACTGTGCGCTTGGCGGCAGGACTGACCACACCATTGCGAATATCCAGACTTTGGAGCTGCTCAGAAAGCGAGAAGTTAACGCGGTCATTATAAGCGAGTGCGAGCGGATATACCTTGTGCATGAAAGGGAAGTGGAAGTACCGAGATTTCACGGATATGTATCGGTTTTTTCCTACGGAGAAACCTGTATGGTCAGTCAATACGGCATGAAATACGGAGTTGTCCGATATCGCTTTGACAACGCGTATCCCCTCGGAGTGAGCAACGAGATAACCGAAGAAACCGGCAGGATAATAGTCCACGGAGGAACGGCGCTTGTCGTTGAACATCACGAAGAATAAAGATTAGCTCCCGACGAACCCGCCGGGAGCTTTGTTATTAGAGGTGACCTTATGTTGTTGCATTGCCTGCCGTTTCTCCGGGAAGCGCCGGCGCTCTGCCGGCAGTGGGATCATCTTGCCGCATGAAGTCCTGATTGTCGCGTCCGGGCTTCATTCCGCCGCCCCAGCCTGCGCCTCCGTCCTGATTCCAGTTGCCGAAGCCGCTTCCTGACGCTCCGTCTCCGCTTACACCGTCGGTGGCAGTGACTGTGGTGATCAGGGTGTTATTTGCGTAGATCGAGTAATCCTTGCCGCTTTCAAATTCCGATGTGGAGAAGATCAGCGATTCGCACTTCTTCGGCGTTACCGTGCTGATAATAACATTTCCGTCGGAATCGCGCACCTCTATCGTGCTGTTTTCAGCTACGCTGCCATATACGGACAGGCAGGGCTGTGAAAGGGTGCTGGGCGCCTGAGCCATTCCCTGAGCGCCGAGGGCTATCAGCGTTCCTCCGCTCATTGCAAAGGATTTCTCGTAATCCAGCGCGCCGTTTCCGGCGTTTGTGGGACCGAATACCACCAGAGTGCCGCCGCTCATGGATATTGTACCGTTGGAATCAATTCCGTCACCGTCAGCGTTGGCGGTAATGCTGCCTCCTGAAATGGTGATATATGGAGATGATCCGCTTGATGTTGCGCTGCCGCCGGCGTTTAATCCGTCGTCAGCGGCTTTAAGTTCAATGGTTCCGCCGCTGATGTCAATTCCGTTGCCCTCTAAGCCCTCGTAGCTTGTGATGATGTTTATTTCGCCGTTGGTTATTGTGAGAATAGTGTCGGTGTGTATTCCGTCATCGCCGCTTGAAAGGGACATAGTTCCGCCCTCAATGGTGACTGCTCCGTTGGAATGAATCGTGTCGTCTGCGCAGTCCGCAGTTATCTCCCCGCCGGATATTCTGATAGATGATCCCGCCTTGACGCCCTTCATGCTTTCCGCGGACGATCCGTCGGAGGAGGTCATATTGCTGAAATCAAAGCTGGCAGAGCCGTCTGTTGAGAACTTACCCCAGCGACCGCCGCCGAAGCCTCCCTGCTCCGCAGCGGTATGCTCTACTGTTGCGCTTCCGCCGCCGGAAACGATGTTGATCGAGCCGCCGGAAATGATGAGATCAGTTTCCACCTGAATTCCGTCATTGCCGCATTCAAGCGTGTAGCTTCCGCCGGTAACGCTGATATATCCCTTATCGGTTTCTGTGGAATTGGTGGATTTCAACCCGTCAAAGCCGCTTTTTACCGTTACACTGCCTTCGGCGGCGAGCAGATAATCCTTGCCGATAATTCCGTCCTCAATGGAGGTGACGTTTATCGTTCCTCCGCACAGCTTAAGTCCGTCCTTGCTCTTTATTCCGTCCTTATACGTGCCGTTGACGTTGAGCGTTCCGGTTCCGTTGATAACAAGGGTTTCCCTTGAAAACAGCGCCGCTCCGGTGTCCTCGGCGGTTTCCTCGGTATAACCTGAGCCGTCTGACAGGGTGTTGACCGAACCCTCGCCGAGAGTGATCGTCAGCTTGTCGGCATTTTCACACAGTACAGCCGGACCGTTTGAGCAGGTAAGCTCCAGACCGTTGAGAATGAGATAAACGTCGTCGCTCTTTCCGCAGTCAATGATAAGCTGACCGTCGGAGCAGCTTCCGGAAACGGCATAATAGCCAGCCTTGCTTATAGTTACGACCTTGCCGTTTACAGACGCTCCGCTTCCGCTGATTTCAGCTCCGTTTGTGCTGAATGTAATTGTACTTTCGGACTGGGTAGCAGGGGTCAGATCCTTGTCGCTTACTGTTTTGATTTCTGTATCGGTTATGGAATTGCTTCCCCCTGCGTCAGATGATGTATCTGCTGCGGGTACTGAGGAGCTTTCTGTTTCCGGGGTGATCTTGTCGGAGGAAGCGGGCTGATCGGAGCAGCCGGTATTTACTGATATTGCTAACGTGCAAAGCGCTGCAAGCGCTTTCAGGCTGGATTTCATGTATATCACTCCTTACAAAGTCTGGGCTTAAAGGGCTTCTCCGGGCTGCTGAAGCGCGCCTATTGAGATAGTAAGATTTCCGTTGAGGGCGCGGATCTTGTCCAGCATTTCTTTCTGGCGGGAGGGGTCTTTTTCCGAAACCTCATAACGCAGGTCGAAAAGAGTTCCCATAGCGGTGGTCTTTACCTGAACAAGCTCTGCGCTTGAAAGGTATTCCTTGAATATTTCATCAAAAATGCCGTTATATTCAAGATTTTCCGGAATTACTATGCGCAGCAGCATTTTGTGCTGTGAATTTCTGAACCACGGAATAAATCCAAGGACTGCAAGAACCACTCCCACAGCTATGGCAAGCAGCACCGCAAATCCAATGTACCCCATTCCTGTCGCAAGACCGACGCACATTGTATAGAAGATGTAGCAGATATCCTTAGCGCAGCCGGGTGCAGAACGAAAACGCACCAGATTGAACGCGCCCATGACTGCGATCCCGGCGCCGACGGAGCCGTTCACCAGCATGATGACCGCCTGAACCAGCGTCGGAAGAATGATCAGCGTTATCAGAAGGCTGCGGGACGGCTTTTTGGAGCCGAGACGGTAAAGCAGTGCGGCAAGCAGTCCGAAGCCGAGGGAAGCGGCGGTGCAGATGATCGCAGAGTCTGCGGTGAGTCCTGTGGAATTGATGATCGAATTAAACATGTCTTACACTCCAAAGTTAATTTATTGTTGATTTTTCATGAACCGCCATAAGCTTTTCCCGGTAGACGGAACCATATTTTGAGAAGGATCCGGGATAAATTTCAAGCTCTGAAAGAATTTTCGCAAGCCAGAGCGGAACTGCGTCTGCGGATTTTATTTCCATAACGCAGAAGGGCTGATGCTCCAGCCTGATACCGTCCGTTCCGTTCCTCAGATCAAGCTCTGAAAGGCGGTATCTCACATTTCCGTCAAGAGTGAGCCGGAGTTCGTGGTTTTCATTGCCGAAAAATGCGCGCCGATCGTAGAATATCGCTGCTTTAGGCTTGAGCTTGTTTCGCTGAATCATGTAGCTTATCTCGGACATTACCTGCTTTTCGTTGTAGCCGGTGAATTCCGGAAGCGTGCCGTTCACCAGATAATCCCATGCCTGAGAGTAGTACATTTTTGCCCGGCGCTTGTATACTATCCCGTCGAACTTTTTCTTGATCTCCAGAAATGCCCGGCTGTCGTCCTCCGGTCTGCCATAAGTCCTGAGCCGGAGCTTTTCCTTATACACCGGCTTATCAAGCGAGGTCCTTATAAGGATATCCTCGTGGCTGTCGCAGTACAGGGAGCTTATGGTCTGGTTGGAGTATCTGTCCTCGGTCATATACGGGGATATCCGTTCCAGTATTTCCTGTTTCAGCTGCTCGGTCAGGAGATATTTTATCTCCCGCCTCATGAAAGTATTCGCGTATGCCGTAACCGTCACCACCATGCTGATCTTTGTTTGATGTAATTGAATTATAACTCTTTTATGTGATAGTTTTATGATAAATGTAAAATTGTTTTT
>CAMAGG010000131.1 GCA_945833805.1 uncultured Clostridia bacterium
TGAGTATGCGCGTTTGAACGGGGCGAATTTGATTTAATCAGCGTTTCCTTAGATATGCAGCTTTTTCTGTATATGCGCGGTTTTATTTTATGAAGTTTATATGTTTTAAAAAGTGACAGTGTTTTTGACTGAATTTCCCGGTTACAATTACCGCTTCTTTTTTCGCGCATAATGAGCAGAATATATGTTGCAGGAGCAGAACAGAGCGCCTGTTGACGAATAATTAAGCATATCATCAGGCTTGAATTTTTCCCGGAGATATACTAAATAAATAATGCACCGGAGGACGGATATGACAGAATACAGAACAGATTACGATATGCTTGAGAAAAGTCTTTCTCAGAAGCCGGTGGAGCCCGGCAGACTGATAACCGAAGATCCTACCCCAAACACCCTGCGTTTGTGGGAATTCCTGAGATCCTGCAAGGGAAAGCGGTTCATTTCCGGACAGCAGTACCTTTGGGAGGACGAAAAGGAGGATCTGGTGTACTACAATGTCACCGGAAAGATCCCGGCGATCCGCGGCTATGACTTCATGGGGATAAGCGGACTTGCCAGAGGCTACGACCAGATAGGCAGGGCGCTTGACTGGGCAAGGCGCACCGGCGGCATTCTCACCATGTGCTGGCACTGGAATGCGCCGGACGATATGGAGAATATCGACAAGCTGTGTTCATTTTACTACAAAACCACCCAGTACGACCACAAAACAGGCTTTGATATTGTACGCGCTATGCAGGAGGGAACTCCGGAGCATCGCTTTGTCATAGATGAGATAGACATGGTGGCAGGGGCGCTGAAAATATTTGAGCAGGCGGATATCCCGGTGATATGGCGTCCGCTCCATGAAGCCAACGGAAATTGGTTCTGGTGGGGAAACCGCGGCGCGGAGAGTGTACAGGCATACAAAAAGCTGTGGTACACGATCTTTGACAGGTTCATGAATTACCACAAGCTGAAAAATCTCATCTGGGTTTGGAATGGACAGTCGCCGGAAATGGCGGTAAATCCCAACACCTTTGACATTGCCGGAGAGGATATCTACCCGGAGAAGCCGACCCACGCTTCTCAGATAGAGAAATTCCGGGAGGTAAGCAGCTACACCGGAGGAAAGATGATCACCCTGTCCGAGTGCGGGAGCATTCCCGACCCGGAGGAAATGCAGCGGGACGGCGCGGAATGGCTGTGGTGGCTGCCGTGGTGGGGATCGTTCGTGTATGATACAGATGAGCGGGGTAGGGCTGTGCTTGATGAAAACGGTATGCCGCGCCCAAATCCTAAATATATGGACGAAGCTTTCATGAAACGGGTGTTCAGCGATCCGAGGGTCGTGACCCTTGAGGATCTTCCGTGGTACGACCGGGATAAGAAGCCGCTTCCCTATGCGCTGGATCACTGGCTTATGGGAAGAAACAGGTAAAAAGCACCGCTAAAACGGTGTTTTGTGGGAGAGATCCCAGGATATATAAAAACAGCGCCGGATATGCGCGGAGCGGATCCAGTTCCGCTCCGGGAATACCGATACTGATGTGTATGAAGGAAAGGAAAGAGTAAGATGAAGAGATTTATAGCAACAATAATTGCCCTGTCGGCGATCACCGCAGCCTTTACCGGCTGCTCAAGAAATAATAACAACAGCAGCTCAGAAAACAGCAGTTCCTCCGCGCCGGAGTCCTCTGCGGCGTCAGAAAATGAAACTTCCTCCGAAGCTAATTCCTCTGAGAATTCTTCTGAAACAGCCGCTGTTGAGCGCACTGCCGCTGATTTAGGCAACGCTGCTTACAACTGCGTTGAGTGGGTGGCAATGGAGCAGATCACTGACGCTCAGGCTGTCACAGATTATTTCGGGATCGACGTTTCCCTTTGCGATGAATATTATGTTTCTATGGCAATGATGAGCGTTCACCTGAATGAGATCATTGTTGTAAAGCCAACGTCTGGAAATGAGGAAACAGTCAGGGCTCAGCTTGACGAGCATTACGCCTATATCAAGGAAGGCGCTGCGTTCTATCCTGCGCAGGAGAAATCCGCAGCGGGAGCGGTAATGGGTCACACCGATGACGGATTCTATTATATCATTGTACACGAGATCGGCTCTCAGATCGCCGATGTGATGAACGCATATCAGCCCGGAGAGGAGATCCCCAAGCTGGAGCTTCCGGCTGAATCCGACACTGCCGCAGATGAAGCCGCACCAAGTGATGTTGCCGCGGAATAACAGCGGAAACCAAACATCTTATCAAGAATAAAAAGAAAGCTCCTCAGTAATGGGGAGCTTTCCTTATATCCAGTGTTATACTGATGAGCCTTTTAGTTAAGTTATCCTTGTGTTTATTACTTTCTGGACTTCTTAACTGCGATCATAACGCTGCCAGCGAGAACTGCTGCGCCAACTGCGCCTGCAACTCCGGCAACACCTGTGTCAGGAGAACCCTTGTCGGCTGTTGTATCAGCAGTCTCATTAGATTCAGCTTCCTCAGACTCAGCACCGTCGGTTGCTTCCTCAGACTCAGCACCGTCGGTTGCTTCCTCAGACTCAGTGCCTTCGGTTGCTTCCTCAGACTCAGTGCCTTCGGTTGTTTCCTCAGACTCAGTGCCTTCGGTTGTTTCATCTACGGCTGTGGTGTCAACATCTGTACCTTCCTCAGCGGAGATGACCATTACATCAGAATCCTCGGCGGAAGCGATAGCAGCGGTAGAAACTGCCAAAGTTGCTGCGATAGCAGCGGAAAGAACGATCTTTGAAATCTTCATGACCAATTACCTCTTTTGTTCATTATTTGACGATCTTTGTTGATCGCCATTTCTTTTACAATTTGTATTTTATCATTTTTCCCAACTGATGTCAAGCGTATTGTCCAAAAAACATTTGTTGGAATTGTACAAAAGTACTAAACATATCCACTTGAATTTTGATATGTAACTGACAGAATGTATAATTCACCGTTCGCACGCCATAATATTTTTACGATAGAATACAGGAAACGGAGGATAAATAATGAATTTAAAAGGAACAAGAACAGAAGCCAATCTTATGTCCGCATTTGCCGGTGAAACACAGGCACGCAGCAAATACGACTATTTTGCAAAAGCCGCGGAAAATGAGGGCTTCAATCAGATCGCGGCGATATTCCGCGAAACCGCCGAAAACGAACTGGCACACGCTTTTCTCTGGTTCAAGGAGCTTGGAGCGCTGTCCAATACCGCTGCAAATCTCATAAGCGCCAAATCCGGTGAGCATTTCGAGTGGGCGGAAATGTACGAGGAATTCGCTAAAACCGCCGAGGAGGAGGGATTCACAGAGATCGCGAAGAAATTCCGTCAGGTAGCCGCCGTGGAGAAAGCACATGAGGAACGCTTCATAAAACTTCTGGACAACGTTGAAATGCAGAAGGTATTTGAAAAGACCGAGGAAATAATGTGGCAGTGCCGCAACTGCGGGCATATTGAGTTCGGAAAGAAGGCCCCGGACACCTGTCCTGTCTGTGGATACTCCAAAGCCTACTTCCAGCAGATGCCTGAAAATTACTGAGAAAGCGCAGGGTTTACACCCTGCGCTTATTTGGAAGCCGTAATTAAGGAAAAAACTGCTTTACAAAGATTTAACATATCGGTGCTTTTGGATTTAACATTGTGCTGATATAATATGCTTGTAACAAGAAAAAAACGCGGAGAGATCCGCGGGATACTTAAAGGAGAACGACTTATTATGAAGATCACAAGAACACTTTCACTTGGTACAGCAGCCCTGCTCGCAATTGCGGCGCTTGCCGGCTGCTCCAACGACAACGGCTCAAGCGGCTCTAGCAGCCCTAGCAGCTCAAGCAGCAGCGACAGCAGCACACCTGCTGCAAATAACAGCTCTGCAGCCGATAGCAGCTCCTCTGCTGACGAGAACTCCTCCACACCTGCAACGAAGCTTGATACAGAGATCACCGTTGTGTCTCGTGAGGACGAATCCGGCACAAGAGGCGCATTCGTTGAGCTTATGGGCATCGAGCAGAAGAACGAAGCAGGCGAAAAAGAGGATATGACCCGCGGCGACGCTGAGATCATTAACTCCACAAACGGCGTTATGATGAGCGTTGCAGGCAACGTTGACGCTATCGGCTACATCTCCCTCGGCTCTCTGAACGATACAGTCAAGGCAGTAGATGTAAACGGCGTTGAGGTAAGCGTAGACAACATCAAGTCCGGCGAATACATGGTTGCAAGACCTTTCATGATCTGCTATCAGCAGGCAAAGCTTGACGCAAACGCAGCAGCAACAGATTTTGTAAAGTACATCGAGAGCGTTGAGGGTCAGGCTATCATCTCTGATAACGGCTACATCGCAATTGATACCACCGACAACTACACCGCAAGCGGCGTATCCGGAGCTATCTCCCTGAATGGCTCCACCTCCGTAGGCCCTGTAATGGAGAAGCTTGCAGAAGCTTACAAGGCGCTCAACCCTGATGTTTCTATCGACGTACAGCAGACCGGTTCCGGCGCAGGCATCACCGCTGCGACCGAGGGAACCTGCGATATCGGTATGTCCTCCCGCGAACTGAAGCAGGAAGAGATCGACGCAGGTCTTACTCCCCTGAAGATCGCAGACGACGGAATTGCCGTGATCGTAAACCTCGAAAACCCCATTGAGGACATCTCCTCCGATGAGATTATGAAGATCTACACCGGCGAGATCAACAACTGGAGCGAGCTTGCCTGATCGAATTACCTAAGACAGTTTCATAGACAGTACCACTTTTGTGGACTGCTCAGTGTTTTCTCCCTTCCCCTTGCGCTGCGCAGCGGCTGAAATAGCTGCCGTGCGGCGCACTTTTATAGAATCTGGTTTGTAAAATATAATTTGAGGTGTTAATCAAGCTATGCAAAAGGCTATAGAACATATCATGCACGCGCTGTTCCTTATATGCGCCTGCGTTTCTATTCTCGCGGTGGTGCTCATCTGCGTTTATCTGTTCGCCACAGGTGTTCCCGCCATGTCAGAGATAGGCTTCACGGACTTCCTGTTTGGTCAGAAGTGGAAGCCCTCCAGCGGGTATTATGGGATTTTCCCCATGATAATCGGAAGCATTCTGGTGACAGGAATTGCGGTGTTGATCGGTGTGCCGATCGGTATCCTCTGCGCGGTATTCATGTCACATTACTGCCCCGCAGGACTGTACCGATTTGTTAAGCCAGCAGTCAATCTTCTTGCCGGGATCCCGTCAATAGTATACGGATTTTTCGGGCTTATGGTCATCGTTCCGATAATGAAGAGCATCTTCGGAGGTTCGGGAAAATCGCTGCTGACAGCGGGTATTCTGCTGGGAATAATGATACTTCCGACGGTGATAAAGACAACTGAGGCAAGCCTTAACGCAGTTCCCAAGAGCTACTATGAGGGCGCGCTCGCATTAGGCGCAACTCATGAGAGAAGCGTTTTCTTCGCTTCATTGCCGGCGGCAAAATCCGGTATTCTTGCCGCAATAATCCTCGGAGTGGGACGTGCTATCGGCGAAACAATGGCAGTCATACTCGTGGCAGGGAACCAGACTATCCTGCCGGAAAACATAACCTCCGGAGTTCGTACCATGACATCTAATATCGTCATTGAAATGGGTTATGCCACCGGACTTCATCGGGACGCGCTGATCGCAACGGCAGTCGTGCTGTTCGTGTTTATTCTGATAATCAACCTCTGCTTTTCCGTACTTAAAAGGAGGAAGGACTAATGACAGACGCCGCTGAAAAAAACACTATGAGCGGAAATACCACCGTTCCTGAAAATTACATCAACCGCGTCACCATCGGCGCAAGGCTGAGGCAGTATGCGAGAAGCCCGCTTTCTCTGCTGCTGATGATACTTGTTATGCTTGCCGCGATTTTCGCGGTCGGTATGCTGGTATTCATCATCATCTATATCCTTGTAAACGGAGTTCCGCACCTCAGCGCGGAGCAGTTTTCGTGGAAATACACCACTGAAAATGTCAGTATGCTTCCGGCAATAATCAACACCTTGCTCATGACAGCAATGACGCTTATTCTCGCTGTACCCATAGGAATATTTGCAGCGGTGTATCTCGTTGAATACGCAAAGCGCGGAAACAAACTGGTAAAAGTGATCCGCGTCACCACCGAGACCCTGTCCGGAATTCCGTCGATAGTTTTCGGTCTGTTCGGATTTCTGATGTTCAATATTTCACTGAAATGGCAGTTCAGCATTCTGGCGGGCGTTATCACCCTAGCAATGATGATACTGCCGCTGATAATACGCACCACCGAGGAGGCGCTGCTCGCCGTTCCGGACAGCTACCGCGAGGGCAGCTTCGGTCTTGGCGCAGGTAAAATGCGCACCGTATTCCGGGTAATTCTACCTACCGCCGTTCCCGGCATCATGTCCGGCGTCATTCTTTCCATAGGCAGGATCGTTGGCGAATCTGCGGCGCTGATATTCACCTCCGGTTCAGGACATAATCTTCCGGGCGCGCTTATCGGTTCAGGAAGCTCCGCCGCGACCCTTACCGTGCATATGTACATTCTGTCCAACGAGGGACTTCACACCGATCAGGCGTTTGCCTCCGCAGTGGTTCTGCTGGCGCTGACATTTATTATCAATCTTATTTCTGATCTGATAGAGCGGCATATTTCCAAAAAGAAAGGATAATTCTATGAAATTCGATATCAGAAACGCAGAGCTGTATTATGGAGATTTCAAGGCTCTGAAGGGAATTGATCTTGAAATCCCGGAAAACAAGATAACCGCGTTTATTGGTCCCTCCGGCTGCGGTAAATCCACTCTGCTGAAATCCCTCAACCGCATGAACGACCTTGTGGAGGGCTGCCGCATTACAGGAGAATTTCTGCTGGACGGCGAGGATATTTACGGCAAAATGGACGTGAATCTGCTCAGAAAGCGGGTCGGAATGGTATTCCAGAAGCCAAATCCGTTCCCCATGAGCGTTTATGACAACATTGCTTTCGGTCCGAGAACCCACGGGATTCACTCAAAGGTGAAGCTGGACGACATCGTTGAAAAATCCCTGCGGGACGCGGCGATATGGGACGAGGTAAAGGACAGGCTGAAAAAATCTGCGCTGGGACTTTCCGGCGGTCAGCAGCAGAGATTGTGCATTGCGAGAGCGCTGGCAGTCGAGCCGGAGGTGCTTCTTATGGACGAACCGACCTCGGCGCTCGACCCAATTTCAACTTCTAAGATAGAAGACCTTGCAATTGAGCTGAAAAAGG
>CAMAGG010000132.1 GCA_945833805.1 uncultured Clostridia bacterium
TGGCTTGTTATTACAAATAGTATATTCAACAACATTTTCACGCTCAGTATTGTTATCTTCCCGGAAACAAAGGCGAATAAACACCTCTGCACCGCTGTCAGATACAGGAATATACTGATTATACCGCACATGACGAAAGCTGCCGCCAAGACAGACAGAGATAGCCTCCATGAGGTTTGTTTTACCCTGTGCATTCTTGCCGACAAATATATTGAGGCTGCTGTCAAAAGTCAGTTCAGCCTCTCTGATATTGCGGAAATTGCGTATATACAGCTTTGTAATAACCATTCAGCACTATTATTCAGCGGCAGGTTCAGAGATCTCCGCATTTTCGTCCAGTTGGATTTTATATTTCTTGCCCTTGAATTCGATCGTATCGCCGGGCTTTATTTTCTTGCCGCGCTTGGTGCAAAGTTCGCCGTTGACGTTGAATTCGCCCAGCTCTATAAGTATCTTGGCTTTTGCTCCGGTTTCCGCCAATCCTGCAAATTTCACAAGCTGATCAAGCTTGATAAAAGGTGTAATGATTTTAATTTCTTCCATTGTTAAGATTTCCTTTCTGACAAATTGATAATACTATATGAATGCCGTCGTATGACCGACTTATAAGGCTGACGTATTACTGCCAGCCTTATGGCTATAAATTACATTTTGTAAAATATTATTTTAAATATACTAGATGTATAAAATGTTTTGCCGCTTAAATGCATCCAGCGTATAATTAAATATCATCATGGAGGGACAGATCTTTAGCGGCTTCGCAGGCTCTCTCCCACCGGTCTATTCATTTCAGACGCATGGGAAGAACAAGATATGTAAAGGCATTTCCACTCATTGGGAGAATGATTATCGGCGCAACTGAAGAGGTAGAAACAAGCTTCACAGTATCGGTATCGCATGCTTTAAATGCGTCAAGCATATACTTTGCGTTAAAGCCTATAACCAGAGGTTCTCCATTGTATTTAACGGAAATTTTGTCGTTTACCTTGCCGATAGCTGTAGTGCAGCTCATATAGATAGAATTGTCCTTGATCTCGCAGCGGATAGGGTTTTTGTTCTTTTCGTTAATGATAAGCATTGTGCGGTCAAGCATCTCTATCATTTCGCGGCAGTTTACCTCGGCGTATACGTCAGAGGAGCACTTCAGATAATTCTTGAACGGGATAAAATCTCCGTCCAGCAGCCGGGATATCATAATATATCCGTCAACAGTGAAACTTATTTGGTTTTTATCTATACTTAGAGTAACATTTTTATCATTATCATCTGACAGTATATGAGTAAGCTCCTCAACAGTCTTGGCAGGAACAATAAAGCTGATGTTATTGTAGGTCAGAGGTTCCTGTCTGAGGGCTATTCTTACGCCGTCAACCGCTGCAACGCTCAGGATATTGTCCTCAAGCTCAAATTTGCAGCCCATAAGCGCAGGCTTGCTGTCAACAACGGCTACCGCAAACTTTGTCTGGGTTATCATGCTTTTCAGCAGCTTCTGCGGCATGGTAAAGCTTGTATCGGGATTTACCTGAGGAATATTGGGGTAATCGTCAGCGCTCATGCACATAACGGAAAAATTGGTATCTCTGCCGGAGATCTCAGCAATGTTGTTTTCACCGCATTCAAATGTAATATCACCAGAAGGCATTTTTCTGATTATATCTCCTGCCATTTTAGCGTTGATGACAATATTTCCGCTTTCTACACCATTTACTTCAATAGAAGTTTTAATTCCTATATCAAGGTCATATCCGGTAACTGTAAGGGTGTTTCCTTCAAGTTCCATCAATACGCCCTCAAGAGCCGCAATTGTGGATTTGCCTGCGGCTGCCTTTGAGGTAGTCTGTACAACAGAAAGAATTTTATCCTTGTTGCAGCTGAATTTCATAAAGATCATTCCTTTCTTCTGCCAGCTACTGCGGCAGTATGCAAATCAAACCGCAGATCAGTCTGCGAGAAAAATATTTTTATATTTTTTAATAATAATAATAAGGGGAGTTGAAAAGTTGGAAACTGTGATAATTGCTATTGTATCCCTCTTGAGGAGAGTTGAATTTTTATATTTGAATAGTTGAAAAGCTGTATAATTTTTGTGGAGTGTTTTTTATTCAACGTTGAGTTAAATTATAATGAAAACCTGTTGAAAAAACGCACAAAAACTCATTTCATACTTCAAATCATTCTCCGCTGTTACTGATTAGCCTTGATATTTTTTATCAGATCCTCAATAACAGACTTGAAATTGCTGTCCTTCTCCATTGTTTCCTTGACATTCTTTATCGCATAAACTACGGTGGAGTGGTCGCGGCCGCTGAACTCCTGACCTATTGTTTCATAGGGAAGCCCGGTTATTTCCTGAATTACATAGATTGCGACCTTTCTCGCGGAGGAAACCGGTGAATTACGCTTGGGAGAACGTATCTCATCCGGATCTACATTATATATCTTCGCAGCTTCGCTGATGATTTTGTCAACGGTTATCGGTATCGGCTGGTGATCGGAAACAATATCCTTGATCACATTCTGAGCAACTACAATAGTAGGCTTGATCTGGGATACCATATAGAGAGCGTTCATCTTGGTAACTACGCCTTCAATCTGACGAATATTGGATTTCAGTTTGGTCGCAATGAAATCAACAACGTCTTCAGGTATCTTAAAATTAAGTATCTCAGCTTTTCGCTGAATGATTGCAAGCCTTGTTTCATATTCCGGCGCGCGGACGTCCGCCGCAAGTCCGGAGGAGAAGCGGGTCTTTAAACGGTCGGAAATGGATTTTATTTCCTTTGCCGGGCGGTCTGAGGTGAGAACTATCGCCTTATTCTGCTTATACAGCTCGTTAAAGATGTGGAAAAACTTTTCCTCGGTCTGCTCCTTGCCGGCAATGAACTGGATATCGTCTATCAGCAGCGCGTCTGCCTTGCGGTATTTTTCATCGAACATCTCAACGTTATTTGCGGTGATAGAATGAAGAAACTCATTTGTAAAAGTTTCAGCAGAAATATATATAATGTTTATGCCGGTATATTTTTTCGTCATCTCGTTCTGTATCGCAGACAGCAGGTGTGTCTTTCCAAGTCCGGAATCTCCGTAGATGAAAAGCGGATTGTATTTCTCATGCTGCTTCTGTGAAACTGCCTTTGCAGCGGCGAAAGCAAGATTATTTGACGGGCCGACAATAAAGTTGTCAAAGGTGTATGTAACCTTGTTGTCATGCACCATATTGTCTATCTGGTTTGTAAGCTCTTCGCTGTTCTTGATGTTATTGAACTTGGTTTCGGTGGTTTCCATGTCGCTTTTGATGATCAGCTCAATCTTGACAGGGTTTCCAAGAACAATGGAAAACTGTTCCTCCAGCTTGTCAAGATAGATCTGGCTCAGGGTGTTGCGCTTGAACTCGGATTCCGTTGCCAGAACGACAACGTTTCCTTTCATTTCTATCGGTTCGATAGAGTCAAGCCAGAGTTCCCGCGCGGATTCAGAGGTCTTATATTCGCGCACATAATTTTCAACAACAAGATTATAGATGTCGGAGAGCGAGGATATTGATTTCATATTTTTTCACCATTCCATAAAGTAAATTGCAGCTACCGGTATTCCGGTGAGTTATATCGTTTATGCAGATTATTTTAAGTTTTCTTGAGGGATTTTGGCTTTCTTTAATTGTAAAATAATGTAGATAATAGTTAGAACTTAAAAATAATTTACGTCAAAAGTTGTCCATATTTAATAATACCATAAAAGTTGAAATTTTTCAAGCAAAAAACCGCTTAATTTATTTGCAATAATCTGTGAAATTTAAACAAACATATATAATATAAAGAATATCCCTGCCGTTACCAATGATCCAGCCACCGCTGATACCGTCATTTTGAGCCTGTACATTCCCATTTGCCGACGAAGATATTCCGGAGCTTTTCCGGTCATAAGCTCCGCCTGCCGCCGAATCTCCTCTTTATCCGGCGCATCGCAGCTGCTGTTCAATATCACTATGATTTTTTCAAAGCAGCTGCTGCGAGGATTGATTTCAATTATGCTCTTGGTTACTCCTTTTATCATTTGGTGTAATCTTCTCCTTTGCATTGGTTTTTAACTTGATTATGTACCGGTTTTATAAATTTATACATGATTTTACTAAGTTTTTAACATTTTGTGGTTAATGTTATAAAAACTAAATGTATAACCGGTTAAAAATACTCTGAATTGTTGAAAAGTACGTTGAAACTGTTAAAAAATCGCATAAAACCGCCTGAATTTACTGGGGTTGTTTCAACGGATGTTGTGAGAGGTTTTATTTTTTAGGTTTAAAAGTTGTTTGTTAAGCAAAATTATACTCAGGGTTGATTGGTCGAATATCCTTTAAATTCGTTGAATTCGGAAATTTCTGGATATTTAAGGTTGAAAAATATTTCACTTGAGGATATTAACCAGTTTTTATGGGTAGTTTTCAACGTTAAAATCTATATTTTCATCTTTTGCTGTTGAAAACATTGTTGAAATGGTTAAAAATCCTTTTAAAACCGCGAGTTGTTGAAACTGACAAATCTGTTAAGTTGAAAGTTGAAAAGTAGTTGAGATGCTGTGAGAAAAATATTTATCAACTTTTTTTAGTTGAATGTTGAAAAATTCGGATAGTTTTATTTGCATAAAAAAAAGCCGCCCCAGATATATATCTGAGGCGGTATTTCGGTGTGCTGGGTTTATTCCGGGGTGGATTCCAGAAAATAGGACGCTTCCATGTCGGCTACTGTCATTGCGAACGCGAGGGGGAACATGGCGAGCGCCTGTCCGATGGAGTTCTTGTCCTCCGGACCGGAAAAGCCCATGTGCCAGCGTATTGCCATTGCTTCCTCGCGGGTGAGCCGCATGAAACCGCTTATCATATAAACGGACTTTTCACCGTGTCCGTAGGGCAGCGTATCGTGGATCTCATAGCGGGGCTGCTTTTCCCACTGGCCGGTTTCCTCGTTCTTGACGTTGCGCCAGCCGACCTTGTAGAAGTTGACCTTGCAGATGTCGTGGAGTAGAGATACTATCGCGCAGCTTTCCGGAGATACATTTAATTTATAGTCGTTCTTTACCCGCTCGCGCTCAAGATAGGCGCAGAGGCAGTGATAGACGTTCAGAGAATGCCGAAGAAGTCCGCCCTCAAAGGCGTTATGATAGCGGGTGCTCGCCGGGGCAGTGAAAAAGTCGCTTTTATTTTCCAGAAAATCAAGCAGCTTGTCGGCGCCCTCGCGGGTGATGTTTTCGTTATAGATCTTGATGAATTCTTCCTTGTCGGTCATGGTCATTCTCCTTAGCGAGTTGTAATATGTCAATTATCATAGCCGGTGTAGCGGACGCGTTTTCTTGACAGGGTGATGGCTTTCGGGTCGAAGGTGTACTCATACTGCTTGACGGTATAGCTGCCGTATTCCTGCGCCACGATGCGCTGTATCATCAATCCGGCGGACTTGGGTTCAAGGTGGGTTCCGTAGGGGGCGGCTTCCTCGCCGTTTTCGTACACCGGGACTTCTGCCAGTCTGCCGTCTGAAACAGTGAAATACCGGGCGTACTGGGGAACCTCCGCTTCATTTTGAATATGAAAATCAAGCTGGATAAGGTCGGGGTATTCTTTGACTTCAAAATCCCGCATATTTGAGATCAGCTCACAGCCGTAGGAAAGATCCTGAGTTACGCTTTCAAAGATAAGAAATCGGTCGTCCCGGGGTACGTTTATTTTCAGGGTGTCTATTATTTTGCCTTGTTTCAGCAGGTCGAGCCGGAAGTCGCCGTAAAGCTCGTCGTTTATGTAGGTGGTTTCAAGCTCCGGGGCGCTTTCTTCTGCGGAAAGCCGGACGGCAGAGATATCAACGGTATAATATTCTCCGGAGGAATATACATTCATGATAGAATAAGACAGGCGGTTTCCCTCAATACGCGGCGTCTGAACTGCGGCGGGGATAACCTCGTCCGGCTTCAGCGGCTCCGGGGGCTGGGTGGTGGCAGTGGCAGCAGACGTTTCAGTGGCGGAGGTTTCAGGCGGCGCGGAGGTGGTGCGGATTGGTTCATCTGACTGGTCATTTTCAAGATTACAGCCTGAGAGAAGCATTGCGCCGCACAGGACTGCGGCAAATATCGGCACGCGGTATTTCATGAGATCACCTCCATTTTTATCTGCTGTTATACATTATATAGAATAACGAGAAAAAAATCAAGGTGTTTTTTGGGCCAGTTTTTTTATTTGTGCGTTTTGCGGCGGGAAATGGCGGTAATTCGTGATGTGTGCTATTTTATGACAGCATTTACAGCGGCGGCGATACATTCCGACCACAGCTTTGCCTCGATATCCTCGTCAGTGGGGGCGGCGAGGTATTTTTTATGCTCCGGAACTCCGGTGACTGAACTGAGCAGGGCTGCGGTGGGGACTCCGGCGGCGATGACTGGTATTCCGACAGTACGGGATGACAATTCCTTTCTGGGGGCGGCGGCTCCGGAGCCGGGGGTAATTCCGGAGGTGGTAAGCTGAACTGTGCGGCAGAGCCGGGAGGGTTTATTGCAACAGAGAGAGTCAACTGCGAGAACGCAGGCGGCGTTCAGTTCATGGGCTATGGAGCGAACCATGCGGACAGTTTCTATTCCGGTGCGGGCGGTCACATCGGTTTCTACGGCGGCTAGGGTGTAGCGGCTGCCCTTTCTCGGGATAAGACGGCGGACGGTGAGCGCGCCTAAGCTGTCCCTTGTGATATCGGGATTGCCAAGACCGGCGGCGAGGATAAGTCCGGAGGGCGGGAGGAGCTGCTCAATCGCTCGCTTCAGCAGAGCCGGGAGCGCTGAGCCGGACGGGTCGCCCTCAAGGGTGATATATCTTCCGGCGGGGCGGCTGAGGTGCGCTCCGGCTTCCGGAGGGATCTTTATATCGGTGATTTTTACTCCGCCGATATTCCGGGTGACGGAGCGGACTCCGGGCATTCCGGCGGCAATTCGGGCGGATTCTACGGCAAGGTCGGTTTTTTTCATTGCTTGTTCTCCTTTTTATTAAATTGTAATATGTATGATAGATATATCATGTAGACGGTTGCTGTTTGGAGCTAA
>CAMAGG010000133.1 GCA_945833805.1 uncultured Clostridia bacterium
AATATGCAAGCAAGCGGACGGCAAAGGCGATAGCCGGTAATTGTGCGGTGTTGCCATTTATATTTTGAAAAAAAACAACAAAATTGCCCCCGAATATATTTTCGAGGGCAATACACGTTATGTTACAGAAATCAGAGTTACCAGTAATTATAGTCCAGCTCGTCCGGATAGAAGTACAGGTCGCCGTATTCATCGCAGGTGAACGTAACGCTGTCGGTGTAATAATAATTTCCGTATACATCGTAAAGCACCATGCAGTAGCTGTAATCACCCTCAAAAAGCTCAGAATACTCTATCTCAATATCACCGTTCACCGTGTATTCGTCGCCATATACATAATCCTCATAATTACCAGTCCAGACATAATATACCGGGCATATCACATCGCCGTCATGGAGCGTTTCCGTTTCCCTTGCCGCCGCGCCGGTTTCCGGGTCGATTCCAGCCCATGTCCCGACAACGCGCCATTCCTCCTCGTTCCAGTCATATTCTATCCGGAGATTTGTCAGATTGCCGTTGAGAAGCACCGGACAGGTGTAAACGCTCAGGTCGTAGGTCACGCTTACCGTTTCAATAGCCAGCGGCATTCCGTCCAGAGAGGGCCATGTGCCGTCAAAATTATCCTGAAGCGTCATGTTGTAGTAGTCGATGACGACCTCGTCGTCCTCGCCGATATAAACGCTGGCATCATCAAACTCCATGAAAAGGCAGCAGGTCGCATAGTTGAACGTGTCCATGTCCGAAAGCTGAACGGTGTATATCCCGTCATCGTCAAAATAAATATCCTCTATGCCGATAGTGCCATTAGCCCAGTCATCTTCGCCGTAATTTGAGCCGATATCTTCGTCCGCGTCGTAGTCGTATTCCCAGAAATCATCAAAGTCCCCGATGATGTCGCTGTTGTCATAGCTGCCCATATCCCCGCCAGTGGTGCCATAGGCTGCCGCGTCCACAAAGGCAAGGTAATAGCTGCTGGTGCAGATATCAGAAAATATCGACAGCTCCTGAGATCCCTGAACGCAAAGAGGATAATACAGCGAAAGCCCGCCCGCGCCGGAATGCTGATTACCTGTAATGCTGTAAAGCACCGACTTTCTCAGATCCTCCAGCGCCTCCGACGCAGAGGGAGCATACGGCTCGACAGCCTTCAGCAGACCCGCTAGATCCACCATGTTGGTATAGCCCTCGCTGCGGTTGTTTCCTCCGAAGTTATCCGCGGAATATATCGCGCGGGCAATATCATTAAGCCTGCCGCTCTCGTACATTTCCTGCGCAGTCCGGTTGAAGGAAACAAGCAGGTCGTCAAGCCTTGAAAGGTCAGTTATCGCAAAGGTTGCGCCTGCGGAGTCGCCGTTTTCTATACAGTGCCGATAGTAGCTGTCGCACTGATTCTTTCCAAGCTCCGCGCCGTCCGCATCGGGATCGTCCGCGAGGTAGTTCATTATATCGCAGTAATTCCAGCCGCAGCCCGGCTCTGTTTCCTCAGAGGCATACATATATCTCGCATACGGAACTAGTATGTTCGCGGTTTCCAGCGTACTCATCAGGCAGGCGTCAAAGCCGATAAACTCAAACTTGTCGGTCATCGCGCCATAAGCAGAGTTCAGCGCTTGGTCTATCTCCCTGAGAGAAAGGCTGTCGTTGCCATTCTTTTCATCAAAGCAGACTCCGCTAATGCTGCCGCCGCCGTGGTTCCAGAGTACAAGTCCCATGTGCTTTGCAGGGTAATTTTTAACTCCCCACGAAACAAAATCCGCCAGAGTATCCGGATCGCCCATGCTGGCATCCCTCACCTCGTCTACCAACTCTATATCTCCGTCAATATTCACAAAACGCTGCATTGACGTGTTGGAGAAGTCAGCATACCACTCGTATGTACCTCCTGTTTGTATTACAAGACGCACCTCGTCGCTGTACCGTGCGCTGACTGCCTCGCACAGGTCGGAATACGCAGCCGCGCCGTCGCTCTCAAGATCGGTGCCGCAGAGATACAAAAGTATCGTCCAGCCGCTCTCTCCCATCGGGGTTTCGTCAGAGCGGGTGCGGCGATCTATTTCAAGGCTGCCGTCGGACATGGAGATCCGGGTCGCGCCACCAGTGAAATCGCTTTCCTGAATTTCATGTTCCGGTGCCGACGAGGGTATTTCAGATGTATGACTGGGAACTTCCGAGGTCACAGCGGAGGATTCCGGGGTTTCGTTTGACTCCAGTTTTTCCAACAGCCTGTCCACAGTCCTTGAGCAGCCGGACAGCGATAATGCGGTCACAACAGCGGTCGCAGCCGCAAGAATTCTTTTATATCTCATTGCAGATCCTCCTTAAACCAAAAAGCGCAAAGGCGAGTCGCCTTTGGCAATTCCGCCAAGCAATTTGCACACATATTTTTTATAGGTTGCTTTGCTCGGCAGATCACAGAACTGCTTTACCTGCAGCGTCATGAATACTACCGTACTTATTTTATTATATAAAGCAGAAATTGTCAATACCTCCCTTGATATGACGAAATTCTTTCTGGACATCGGGATAGACCTATAAGACCTCCCCAAAAGGCCTCGCACGGGCGCAGACTTTCAGTGATTGTTATTTCTATATTAGTCAGTGCGTATATAAGAAACATACTTACGATCAAAAACTATGCTAAATAATGCACAAAAAATCGGCTTATTTTTACAGATTTTTCACAAATTTTTGAATAATGCAAAAAAACGCTTTCATTTATACGTCTTTTGTGATAGAATATATATAAGAAGTGATTATGATTATTCTGGGTGCATATTCCTCATTTCAGGGTATGCAGAGAACAGATTGAAAGGGGAATTATATGTCACAGATCATTGCGGTAACAGCAGGAAAAGGCGGCACTGGAAAGTCCACTACTTCTGCAAATGTAGCCACGGCTCTGGCAGCTCTCGGAAAAAAGACTCTGGTAGTCGAGCTGGACTTCGGTCTGAGATGTCTTGATATCATGCTCGGTATCAAGGATAAGGTAAAGCATGATATCGGTGAATATCTTGAGGGCAAAATTGATATCTTAACAGCAACGACAAAGGTTGACCGAGTGGACAATCTGTACCTTGTCTGCGCAACCAGAAACCCGTTTATTGATATTAACCCCGAAAAGATCATGGAGGTCTGCGAGGAAATGCGCAAGCACTTTGATTACATAATTATGGACACCGCAGGAATCGGCAGCTCCGTTTTCAGTGTAATCAAGGCGGCAGAGCTTATCCTGATGGTAACAACGCCGGATACCGTGTGCGTCCGTGACGGTGCGATCCTGTCGGACTTCCTGTATGTCAAGAACTGCACAAATCAGCGTCTTGTCATCAACAAGGTAAGCCCCAACTTCAAGGACGAGGAGATACTCTACGATCTTGACGAAGTAATGGACAGCGTTGGAATTCCGCTTGTAGGAGTAGTTCCTGAGGATATGAATATCAAGATCTGCGGCGCAAAGGGTCAGCCGCTTCCTCCGAGCTGCGGCGGAGCAAAGGCTTATGCCGCTATCGCCAGACGTATCCTCGGTGAGGAAGTTCCGCTCACGATCAACATTAACTAAGGAGGTAGCAAGCCTTGAATATAGCACTCATCGCACATGACTCCAAAAAAGAGCTGATGGTTCAGTTCTGTATTGCATACTGTGGTATTCTCAGCCATCATGATATACGCGCCACCGGAACCACCGGAAAACTCGTTGCAGAAGCGACCGGGCTTCACATTCAGCGCTTTCTTAGCGGTTCACAGGGAGGCGACCAGCAGCTTGCTTCCAGCATTTCCTGCAACGAGATCGACCTGCTGATATTCTTCCGCGACCCGCTTAATGCAAAGTCGCACGAACCAAATGACATTAATATTCTTCGTCTTTGCGATGTGCATAATATTCCTGTGGCTACCAATATCGCCACCGCAGAAGCACTTATTCATGCACTGGAGCGGGGCGACCTCGACTGGCGCGAATATATGCGCAGCTGATAATTACATTAAAATTAAGACCACCCCTATAACGGAGTGGTCTTTTTTCTGCTGTCATATGTTGTATCAATACAGTCCGAACAGTCTGAGCAGCTTCTGCAAGAAATTCAGCTTTTCCTCAGGTTTCTCCGGCTCAGGGATCTCCACCGCTTCGTTTTTTATAACAAACTGAACCGCTGAAACATGGGAGATTGGCTGCGCGGCGACATCTGGTATGATAAGAATAACGCCGTCAAATACATAATAAGTACTTTCAAGACCAGTCTAACCGCATTATTAAGGCAACACCGCACAATCTTTGTGTAGTATTGCCTTAATTGACAGTTCTCATTCTCCGGAGCTGAAATCTACCTCCGCTAAAATCGCAGATTTCCGGCTGTCGTGAAACTGTATGCTGATAATTCCACGGAGCTACAACCAGTTGTTCGGGTTAGGTTTTTTCTTACTCTAACACAAGAATGCCGCTCCTGCGAAACTTCGGATTGTTAAGGTACTCGACTGTCTATGCTATACAAAATAGATTTTCAGGAAAGAGCCACGAAACTGCTATAATGGCGCACGAGATTTTTCATTTTTTTGCGGGCAGTTTCCTGCGTGATAGTCAATCTGGTATATACAGCAAAAACGCCGTCCCACTCCGGGACGGCTGAGAATTTGCGGTTTGGCGCGGTAGGGGCGAAGCCCCGTATTCAAGCGTCAGACTCGAATCGGAGGTTTTGCCGCGCTTGTTCCCGCAGCAAAATGCTGTCTATGGTATACAGAATAAATTTTTAACGCGGGCAAAAACACGAAAAACAAAAGCGCCTCGGCGCGCGAAAATGCGTGTCGAGGCACTCGACTGGTGGGAGCTGGTGGATTCGAACCACCGAAGCAAACGCAGCAGATTTACAGTCTGTCCCCTTTGGCCACTCGGGAAAGCTCCCACAATATTCAGTTAAAACCATTAAAAAATGGAGCTGGTGGACGGATTCGAACCCCCGACCTGCTGATTACAAATCAGCTGCTCTACCAGCTGAGCTACACCAGCGATAAAAAGCTTGTCAGAACAATTCCTGTTTCCTGACGACTTGTATATTATATCACATTATTTCAAGTTTGTCAACACCTTTTTTCAAAAAAACTCACTTTTTCTGAAAATAAATTTTACCGATAGCATTATATGTCAAAAATCCATGCCCCGGAGCATCGCACTTCGGGGCATGGAATTCTTGTCTGAATTATTCCTGAGAGGTTACTTCTTTATAGAATTCAGAGAAATCCTTTCTCTTGTCCTTGGTGAACTGAATTGCAGTTCTGGGGTGCTGATTGAGCATTCCGGTCAGCAGATACTGCATATCATATCCCCATACAACTCCGTCCGCTTTCAGCTTGTTCATGTGCTTCTCAATAAACTGTATGGCGGGATAAATATTGTACTTGGGGTTCTTCAGGAATGCAAGCAGCAGTTCCATTGCACAGTTGCCCGCGCCTCTTCCCATTTCGGAATATGTTCCGTCGAGCCAGTCCACACCATCTCCGACAGCTTCGATCGTGTTAGCGAAAGCAAGCTGCTGATTGTTGTGAGCGTGAATTCCTACCTTCTTTCCGTACTTTGCGGCAAATTCACAATACATAGCGGCGATACGCGCGATCTGCTCCGGGAACAGAGCGCCGAAGCTATCAACAATATAGAACACATTGACCGGAGTCTTTCCGAGAATGTCCAGAGCGACCCTGATATCGCCCTCCTGTGCGTTTGAAATAGCCATGATATTGCAGGTGACCTCGTAACCCTTCGCCGCAGCGTCCTCTATCACGTCCACCGCCGCAGGGATCTGGTTCAGGTATGTTGCAACTCGGATCACATCAACCGGGCTTTCGCTTCTGGGGCGAATATCGGTCTTGTAGTCGCAGCGTCCAACGTCCGCCATTACCGCGATCTTGAGATTTGTGTCATTGTTGCCCACGACTGCACGGATATCCTCGTCATCGCAGAATTTCCACTTGCCGAAATCCTTTACATCAAACATTTCCTTAGACGCCTTATAGCCGAATTCCATTACATCAACGCCGGCTTTAAGGTTAGTCTGATAAAGATCCTTAACAAATTCATCTGTGAACCGAAAATTGTTCACCAGACCGCCGTCGCGCAGAGTTGCATCAACGATCCTGATATCTGATCTGTAATCTAAAAGCTTTGATATTTCTTTCATTTTTATCTGCCCTTTCCTGCCGCTTTAGTGCTTTTATGCTTTTTATCTCTAAAGCGCTAACGTTGTAATTATACACCATATTTCACGGTTTGTCAAGCCCTTTCTGAAAAAAACTCGAAAAAGCGGCAAAATCGCAAAAAAGAAGTTGCATAATAAAGCAGAAAAGCTAAACAGAACCGATCCGCCGAGCACTTCACCAATATTTTTCTATGTTATCTAATCATATGTATTATTATATAGGATTTTAGGTCAGTTTCATGCTGCATATCCAATCGGTAACGCAGCAAAAATTCTCCTGCTACTGCTGCCGATGCGAAACTGGCGAGAACTGGCGGTTTGGTGCGAAAGGGCGAAGCCCGCATTCAAGCGATAAACCCGAATCGGAGGTTTTGCTGCATTTGTTCCCTCGACAAAACTTGTCTATGATGTACGAAATAGATTTTCAGGAAAGAGCCACGAAACCGCTATAATGGCGCGCGAGATTTTTCAATTTTTTGCGGGCAGTTTCCTGCGTGATAGTAAATCTGGTATATACAGCAAAAACGCCGTCCCACTCCGGGACGGCTGAGAATTTGCGGTTTGGCGCGGTAGGGGCGAAGCCCCGTATTCAAGCGCCAGACCCGAATCGGAGGTTTTGCCGCGGTTGTTCCCGCGGCAAAACTTGGCTATGGTATACAAAATAGATTTTCGGAAAAGAGCCACGAAACCGCTGTAACGGCGCACGAGATTTTTCGGTTTTTTGCGGTCAGCTTTCCGCTACAATGTATATCTATTCTACACAGCAAAAACAGCCGTCCCACTCCGGGACGGCTGAGAAAAATCGGAGGTTTTGCCGCGGTTGTTCCCGCGGCAAAACTTGTCTATGCTATACAATATAGATTTTTAAATCGAACGAAA
>CAMAGG010000134.1 GCA_945833805.1 uncultured Clostridia bacterium
CCATATCAGGAGAACACATGGAGATCAAAAATAAAAAGCTAGCCGCGCTGTGGCAGTTCATAAAATTCGGACTGGTAGGCGCGTTCAATACTGTTCTGAATTATATCATATATAATTTCTGCTATTATGTATTTAATTCCGGCGTTCATATCGCAAATATTACCGGATTTGTGATAACGGTATTCTCTGCGTTCCTGCTCCAGAACAGGTTTGTATTCAAGCAGGACGAAAACAGCGAAAAGCGCGTCTGGTGGAAGGTGCTCATCAAGACCTATATTTCCTATTCCTTTACCGGACTATTTCTGACTGAGCTGCTGCTAATGCTGTGGATCAATGTGATAGACCTCGGTCAGTATCTCGGCGGTGTGTGCGAATGGCTCGCCGGCTTCGGAATAAACTTTGAGCCGCAGGATCTTGCCGCCTCCCTTGCGCCTATTCTCAATATGGTGGTCACTATTCCGTTGAATTTCATAATCAATAAATTCTGGGCTTACCGTCAGAAAAAGCCGGAAGCGGGAAACGGCAAATGATCCCGCTGAACAAATATAGCTCCCTGCGCGGAAACGCAGGGAGCTTTTGTTCTATTCCGGAAGATCATAAATCCTCAATATACTGAGCCACATCTTCTTCAAGGTCTAATTCATAGATCCTCACGGCTTTGTCGTTCTGGCTTATCCATTGCGATAATACACCATTCCGGACGAAAATGGCAGAGGCTTCATCTTTCGTCCCATACACGGAAAAGTCCAGCAGATAAAGATGCTCGTATCCTTTCAGGTCTTCATACACCTGCCTGTAATCAATAGGATCTTCGTCATCAATGATCTGGAGGTCATAATATGTGTAAAAGGCATTCCGGGTCATGGAATAGAATTTATATTCGGGAATATACGAAATATACTGCGCCGGAAGCCCGCTGTCATACTTCGTCACAAATACGGAATCTGCCGGGAGATTTTCCCGGATAAACTCAGCGGTTGCCTTTGAGTAGCTGTAATCCTTAGCGTAGTCCGAGAAAAGCTGATACGCACCCATCGGGATCGTCGCCGCCATATATGCGCAGATAACCACGCAAAACGACTTGTCAAAGCCCTTGTCGATTTTGCGAAGCCAGCCTATGAGCTTCGCGCCAAGCTCCGAAACCTTTTCATTCAGCGGCTTCGGTTCGCGGTATACCGGCTTCTCCGATTCAACCGCGAGCCAGTAGACCGTCAAAAAGGTAAATACGAATATCTCAGCCCGGGGCGGGTAAATAAGCCATATAACATTGCATATCACCGCAAAAAACGCAGTAAATACAAGCAGCATGGTGAATGAACGCCTGTAATGCCTGAGGAATACCAGCGCCGCGACAAACGCCAGACCCAGCACGAAGCATAATAATAAAGTCACCGCCGGCGAGATCAAAGTATTCAGGTCGAAAACTGCGGCGCTGGTTATATCTCCGAATACTGTGAACAGATTAGACAGAACCGCCGTAACATTCAGACCGCCCACTTTTTTAGCGGTATAATCATTAGCTCCGATCGAGCCGATCAGCGGAATTATCAGCGCGATAACTCCTATTCCTGCGACAGCAAGCCCCACAAGACGCAGAACATTCTTTTTCATCGGAGAGGACTTCCACAGCCGGAACAGATCTATGATCATATAAATGCCGATGATACCTACCAGACCGCACATCATTATGTGGGTATTTGCCAGCAGAGCCACCAGCAGCCCAAACACCACCGGGTGGTCATTGCGGCTCTTGTATGCTATCGCGATAAGCACAAGGAACAGCGCAATCAGGCAGTATGAGCGGGAAACCACCGACCAGTAGAACAAAGAGCCACCGGAAAACAGCGCTATCCCTTTCATGACCGGTCTGAACGGTGCTTTCCACAGCAGCAGTGCCGCCGTAACGCAGGATATGAACCAGCTTATAAACGGCATTATATCCGCCGGACAGCCGGCAGAAGTGAATATATAAAGGATAAAATGCCAGAGCGGAGGGTGTCCCTCCACCTTCATCTGCGCGATTATTCCCGGAATATCATTGTCACGGGCTATGTTCCATGCCTGACCCTCGTTGAACCATAATTCATGGTTTGCCGCGCCGATAAACGTCAGCGCTGCATACACAATGAACATACAGATAAGTATTATTCTTTCCCTGCCAACGGATTTTTCCCGCTTAATTACCGCCTCGCTCATTCTTTATTCTCCTGTTTTTCCTCGTGATATTCTTTCTCGGTGTTGACGTTCCAGACGCTTTCCTTGTCTGCGCTGCCGCTTATTATGCAGCGCGCCGCGTTAATCGCCGTCAGCATGGAATGATCCATGTTGTTATAACGGTGCTGTCCGTTTCTGCCCACGCAGAAAAGATTTTCATAGCTGTCCAGATACTCCTTTACCCTGCCGAACTCAGAATAAGTCCCGAAATACGCGGGGTATGCCTTTTTTACCTTTGTGGTGAAGCTGTCAACGATGTTTTCCCGCCGGATAATGCCGATCTTTTCAAGCTCTCCGGCGGCAAAGCTGATAAATTCCTCCGGCGGAGTGTTCCACATCTTGTCGCCCTCATTGCAGAAATACTCCAGACCCACCCAGACGTGCTTGGTGTTGTCGTCAACCATGTACGGCGACCAGTTGTTGAATATCTGGAGCCTGCCCAGCTTTACCTCCCGCTCCTGAATATAGATCCAGCAGTCCGGGACAATACCGTTGATAGTGGGTATCTTGGTCTTGTTCTGTATTTCCAGCTTATCCAGCAGAAGTCCCACGGTGATAAAATCGCGGTAGGGCAGATCTACGGCAATGTCCAGTATATCCTGCGGAACCACCGGCAAAGCCTGAGCAAGATCCTTTATCGGCATGGAGGATATCAGGAAGTCACATTCTATCTCCCGCTCCCTGCCGAGATCCGGAGAGCCGCTGTCGGTGCATTTTACGGTGACGGACTTCACTCTGCCGTTTTCCGCAGAGATCCTGACGACCTCCTGCTGCATGAGAAGCTCCGCTCCCATGTTACAGTCCACCTCAGCCATTTTCTCCCATAGCTGACCGGGGCCGTATTTCGGGTAATAAAATTCCTCGATAAGCGAGGTTTCCACCTTGCCGGATTTTTTGCGGAACGGCTTGGACAGCGCCGAGGTAATGACCTTCCAGACGGAAAGACCCTTCACCCTCTGCGCGCCCCAGTCCGCGGCGATCCGGGACGGGTGAACTCCCCACAGCTTTTCGGTGTAGTCCTCGAAAAACATCTGATACAGCGGCTTTCCGAAGCGGTTTATGTAGAAGTTCTCCAGCGAGGTTTCCGGCAGCTTGTGGAATACGCTGGCAAGATAGCCAAAGCCCGCCCTGACCGTATTCGCAAAGCCCATATTGATAAAGGTTGCGGGCTTCAGAGAAATAGGGTAATCAAAAAACCTCTTGCGGAAATAGATCCGCGAAAGCCTTGTCCTCGCAAGGAACACATCGTCCATTTTCTCCGGATCTATCTCCGGATCATCGGAAAATGTGTGCGTTCTGCCAAGAATGATGTCGTCCTTTGAGGGAGAGCCTTGCAGCGGAAGAATATCCGTCCACAGCTTCATTATCTCCTTATTTTTTGAGAAAAAGCGGTGACCGCCGATATCTATGCGGTTTCCGTTGTATCTGGCGGTGCGTGAGATTCCGCCGATAAATTCGCTTGCTTCTATAATAATGGGGTGGTAATCGGCGCTTTCCCTGAGCAGCGTATATGCAGCGGTAAGCCCCGCAGGACCTGCGCCGATGATCACAACATTCTTCATTCGCCCCTCACCTTTCCCTTTTTGTTGAATATCAGCAGCTTTCTTCCGACATAATTCCACACCAGAACGATAGCCGCGGCGGCGATCTTCACAATGAGATAGCTTATGTGAAGCAGCTCAGTGCCGAGGTACATTATCAGCTCGGTAAGACCCAGACCGATAATCCCGATCACCGTGAATATTATAAATGCCGACAGGCTTTTGCCGTTTCCGCTGTTTTCCGTCTTTCTGAACACAAACACCAGCGACAGCACATAATTCGTTACCAGCCCCGTCACAAATCCCGCTGCCGCAGACAGCATAAGCTCCCATGAAGATCCCCCGGTCAGGATAAGCTCTCTGAACAGGATCAGCGTTCCGTAATCTACCAGAAACGCTATCCCCCCGACCAGCGCATATCTGAAAAACTCCCAGAAAAGCCGCAGCAGCTTTTCTTTTTTTTCTTCAGTCATTGTAATACCCCTATGTAAATGTCTTTTCGACAACAACTGTTGCAGTATAATTGATTATACCACTTTTTCGTACTTTTTTCAATGATCCCCGCTGTTTCCCGGATGAAATTGTAATATTATACATTAATCCAGAAATTATTTTGTATATATTTCCACATCAATAAATACTTTGATCTGGAAATTCTTCCGAATTCTCAAAAAAATCATATTTTTCTGATATCCGGTTGAAATAAGCTAGGAAAAGTGGTATTATGATTACAGACAAAATCAAGGAGGAAAGTTCCATGAACAATTTTACTTATTCCATTCCAACGGTAATTCATTTCGGCAAGGGGCAGATCAGTCATCTTGCAGAGCTGAAACGCAGCGGCGACAGAGTGCTTCTGGTGTACGGCGGCGGCAGCGTCAAGAAAAGCGGGTTGTTTGACGCTGCTGTAAAGATACTGACAGACGCGGGGATTTCTGTCACCGAGCTGCCGGGAGTTGAGCCTAACCCGCGCATTGAATCGGTGCGCCGGGGCGCTGAACTGTGCAAAGAAAACAAAATCGACATGGTTCTTGCTGTCGGAGGAGGCTCTGCTATCGACTGCGCTAAGGTCGTGGCAGCGGGCGCGTGCTATGACGGCGACCCGTGGGATCTGGTGCTTGACGGAAGCAAGATCAAGGCTGCGCTTCCGGTGTATTCCGTGCTGACCCTTTCGGCGACCGGCTCGGAAATGGACGAATTTGCGGTCATCAGCGACCTGTCCAAGAATGAAAAATGGGGTACCGGAAGCGACCTCATCAAGCCGGTGATGTCCGTGCTCGACCCTTGCTATACCTTTACCGTTCCGGCAAAGCAGACCGCCGCCGGCACGGCAGATATGATGAGCCATACCTTTGAAAACTACTTCACCAATGTCAAGGGTGCAGATCTTCAGGGCAGCCTTTGCGAAGCCGTTCTGAAAACCTGCATAAAATACGGCCCGATTGCCCTCAGAGAGCCTGAAAACTATGACGCGCGTGCAAACCTCATGTGGGCGGGCAGCCTTGCGATAAACGGTCTGCTCAGCTACGGCTCGGAGGTGGGCTGGTGCGTTCACCCGATGGAGCATGAGCTTTCAGCGTTCTATGACATTACCCACGGCGAGGGTCTTGCGATACTTACCCCCGTCTGGATGCACTTCGTTCTGAAAAAGGATCCCTCGAAAACAGCTCAGCTTGCCGCCTACGGAAGAAATGTCTGGGGACTTACCGGAGAGGACAGCGAAGCTGCGGAACAGGCTGTGAACAAAACGGCAGAATTCTTCTTTGAAACAATGAAAATGCCCGCGAACCTTCGCGCCGTGGGAATTACGGAAAAGACGCATTTTGAGGAAATGGCGGCAAAGGCGGCGGCAGGCTGCGGCGGAAGCTTTGTTCCTCTCACCAAAGAAGATATCGTATCTATCTTTGAAATGGCATTCTGATACGTCGGCTGCGCGGTGAAAATCAGACTTCGCCTTTACCAAATACAAACTTGACATATTATTTCGCCGATGATATAATATAAGCAGCACTAATTTATGAAAAGAGGCGCAGAATGACTCCCAGACTTATAATAGTGATCCCCTGCTACAACGAACAGGAGGTCTTACCGATAACAGCACCGCAGTTTCTTGCCAAAATAAAATCCCTCGCAGCCGCCGGACAGATCTCTGAGGACAGCCGCATAATGTTTGTGAACGACGGCAGCCGTGACGACACATGGAACATCATCACAAAACTTGCAGAGCAGGACGAGCATTATATCGGCATTGCCCAGAGCCGCAACCGCGGACACCAGAACGCAGTGCTTGCCGGACTTATGGAAGCAAAGGATATGTGCGATATTACCATAAGCATAGACTGCGATGGTCAGGACGATATCAACGCAATGGACGCAATGGTCGCCGCCTATCACGACGGCTGCGAAATAGTCTATGGCGTCCGCTCAAAGCGTGATACCGACACGTTCTTTAAACGCTTCACCGCCGAGAGTTTCTATAAGCTGCTTAACGCTATGGGAGCAGAGGTGGTGTTCAATCACGCGGACTACCGGCTGATAAGCAGCCGTGCGCTTCAGGAGCTGGCAAAGTTCAAGGAAGTAAATATCTTCCTTCGAGGAATGGTGCCTCTGGTTGGCTTCAAAAGCACCAGCGTTTATTACGAGCGCAGCGAACGCGCCGCAGGAAAGTCCCATTATCCCCTGAGCAAAATGCTGGCGCTTGCCTTTGACGGAATAACCAGTCTTTCCATAAAGCCGATAAAAATGATCATAGCATTGGGAATAATCGTTGCAGTAATAAGCTTTATAGGTATCATCTGGGCGGTTATTGAGGCAATTCTCGGAAAAACCGTCTGGGGCTGGGCTTCGACCACCTGCATTATCTGCTTTTTGAGCGGAGTTCAGCTTATATCGGTCGGAGTTATCGGAGAATATATCGGTAAGATATATATGGAGGTAAAGCAACGACCGCGGTATATTATCAGCGAGCGGACATGGGAAAAGCGGGACAAGTCATGATATTACAGTAAACAAGTCATGATATTACAGTAAATAAGAACCAAAAGTCACTTTTGATATGATGTGTCAAAAGTGACTTTGCGTTTTATTTTGGGATATTTACTGACGATTTTGTAATCATAATGACAAATTGTAATATGTATGATAGATATATCATGTAGACGGTTGCTGTTTGGAGCTAA
>CAMAGG010000135.1 GCA_945833805.1 uncultured Clostridia bacterium
GATTTATTTACAGAATTGGTGTAAAATTAGAATATATGCAGCAGTGGCATTCCAACGAAAAAAGGAGGACGTCAATGGGAGCACTTATTCTCGTCTTTAATCTTATGATGGCAGAGATCTATATATTCATGGCTGCAACCCCGGCATTCTTCGGAGCTTTGATAGGCGCAGTCGCAACGGTGCTTGGCATAGTCAACCGCCGTAAATTCCGTACAATGTCCGGTACAAAGCGCGGCTGGCTCATTGCGGTAATAGCGGTCATGGGAGCGCTTGCTGTGGTGCTTTTGGCAGTAGGATTTGTGAATATGTCAAAGGCTATCGGGGAATTGTTCTGAGCCTGACGGCGGCATTGTTCCGCATTTTCCCTTTTCGTTTAGGAGGTGCTGACATGAAAACAGCAGCAGTTATCTGCGAATACAACCCGTTCCACAACGGGCATAAATTTCAGCTTGAACAGACCCGGAAGCTGGGAGCGACCCACATTGTCGCCGTAATGAGCGGTAATTTCACCCAGCGCGGGGACGTTGCGGTTTTTGACAAGTATATCCGCGCAAAAACCGCGCTTGAGAACGGCGCAGACCTCGTTCTGGAGTTGCCGGTGAAATACAGCCTGTGCGCTGCGGAGGGCTTCGCAAGGGGCGCGGTGGGGATAATTTCAAAGCTTGGCTGCGTGGATATGCTGTCCTTTGGCAGCGAATGCGGAGATATCCCGGCGCTGAGAGAAGCGGCGGGAGCGGTGGATTACGCCCTGAAAACTCCGGAATTCCAGCTTCTCATCGGCGGCGGGAAAAGCTATCCGGCGGCGCTTGCGGAAGCGGTAAACAAATATTACACCGAGGACGTATATCAGACGATATGCTCCCCTAACAACACCCTCGCGGTGGAGTATATCAAGGCTCTGGACGACATCGGAAGCAGCATTGAGCCTGTAACAGTCCGCAGAGAGGGCGCTGACCACGACAGCGACGAGGAATCCCACCAGTATATCAGCGCGTCGCTGATAAGAAAGAAGATACTGTCCGGAGAGAGCTACGCGGATTTTGCTCCGGTGATAAACGCACCCACCGCCGACATCAGGCGGCTTGAACCGGCGATACTGGCGAAGCTCCGAAGCATGAAGCCGGAGGAATTTGAGCAGGTGTACGACGCGGCGCAGGGGCTTTCTGAGCGGCTGTACAAGGCGGTGCGCAAGGCTTGCTCGCTTGAGGAACTGTACTTCCTCGCCAAGACAAAGCGCTACACTCTGGCGCGTATCAGACGAGCAGTGCTGTGCGCGTTCCTCGGAGTTCAGAAGAGAATGCTGCACGAACAGGACGCATATATCCACATTCTCGGCATGAATTCCAGAGGAAAAGAGATACTTTCCGCCGCCAAGAATGCCCAGTGTCCCCTGCCGCTGGACACCTCGCTGAAAGCGCTGATGAACACTTCAAGAGAGGCTCATCGTCAGGGCGCGTTTGAAGCACACTGCGGAGATATCTATTCCCTCGCGTTTGAAAAGCCCCGCCCCTGCGGCGCTGATCTCACCGCGAAGCCGGTAATACTCGAATAACATATTATTTTTCGGAGGAACATAAAAATGGTAACAGCAACAGAGATCACCTACAAGAATTTCGGGAAATGCGTAAAGCTTGACAACGGCACGGCAAGCATTATCGTCACCGTTGAAGTGGGACCCAGAATAATCTCCTACTGCCTGAATGGCAGGGAGAATATGCTGCTTGAGGACGTTGACCGGGAGTTTCAGGACGGCTCTCAGGAGCTTCGGGACTACTTCGGTGCGGACAAGACTTGGTACATCTACGGCGGACACCGTCTGTGGAGCAGCCCGGAAAGCTACCCGCACAGCTATGTCCCGGATAATGCGCCGGTGGAATACAAGATAACCGGCGGCGAGCTTACGCTGATCCCCCCTGCGACCAGAACCGGACAGCAGCACAAGTTGGTGTACCGTCTGGCGGACGAGGGTACGGAGGTGGAGCTTTACCACGAGATAAAGAACGTTTCCGGCGCGATAGTAACCCTTGCGCCGTGGGCATTGACCGTATGCGCGGCGGGAGGCGTGGAGATATTCCCGCAGAGCGCCGCGGACAACGGACTGCTCTCCAACCGCCGGAATGTGTTCTGGAGCTACTCCGACATCAACGACGACAGGTTCTTTCTGTCGAACAGGTACGGCACATTACAGCAGGTAAAGGGCGCGCCCACAAAGTTCAAGATAGGCATAAACAACGAGGACGGCTGGGCTGCGGTGGTGAACCACGGGCAGATATTCCTGAAGAATTTCAGCGTGAATATAGACGGAGAATACCCGGATTACGGCTGCAATTTTGAAACCTTCACCAACGGCATTTTCCTTGAGTGCGAGAGCCTCGGCGAGATAAGACCGCTGAAAAACCGCGAGGCGGTCTGCCTTACCGAATTCTGGTCACTCATTCCCTGCGAGGATAGCTTCGACAGAAAGAACGAGGACAGCATCGACGCATTCGTAAAGAAATACGGTCTGCGCAATTACCACGCATAATGGAGGGGCTTATGAGCCTTTATGACGAGCTGCGCCAGAAGCACAGCAGATTTATCTACCACGGCTACGAGTTCCGGCGGGAGCAGGACTGCACCCGGCTGGAATTCCACTTTTCCATTGACGAATACCACTTCCGACCCGTGTGGACTTTTCCGTCAGAATACAGCAGCCTTGAAATCGACCGTGAGCTTGCCGACAGGATAGCTTTTTCGCTTGGAATGGCAGAGCTGGTGTCCTACTGGAAATGCGCCTGCCCACCTGTCGTTGAAGTACGCTGCGGCGGGCTTTCCGACTGGCAGAAGCAGTGGTGGAAGAAGCTTTATTTCAATGGGCTTGGGGAGTTTTTCTACCGCAATGGAATTACTCCGGATTTCGACAGCTTCATAACGATAGAAGCCCCGGCTGAACAGCCGCTTTCTCACCGCGTAAACGCTCTCAGCGGCATTCTTGTGCCGATAGGCGGCGGCAAGGACAGCGTTGTTACTCTGGAACTGCTGAAAAAAGCGGACTTGGATATCTCCGCATATATCATAAATCCCCGGAAAGCCACTCTTGGCTGCGCCGAAGCTGCGGGAATTACTCCCGACCGGATAATCGCGCCAAAACGCACCATAGACAAGCAGCTTCTTGAGCTGAATAGACTGGGTTATCTCAACGGACATACTCCGTTTTCGGCGGTGGTGGCATTCTCGGCGGAGCTTTTCGCCTGCATGAACGGGCTGAAATACATCGCCCTGTCCAACGAAAGCAGCGCGAATGAAGCCTATGTCGAGGGGACTTCGATAAACCACCAGTACAGCAAATCCACCGAATTTGAGCGGGATTTCCGGGAGTACTGCGAGAGCAGCTTCGGCGGCTATTCCCGCTGCCCGGAATATTTCAGCCTGCTGCGCCCGTGGAGCGAATGGCAGATTGCAAGGGAATTCGTGAAATACCCGCAGTATTTCGGGATATTCCAGAGCTGCAACCTCGGCAGCAAAAACGACACATGGTGCTGCAACTGCGCGAAATGTCTGTATGTATATATCCTGCTGGCGGCTTTTCTGGACGATGAAATACTGGTGAGGATATTCGGCTGCAATATGCTGCAAAAGCCGGAACTTTCCGAAATGCTGGACGGACTGATACTGGACGGAGAGGATAAGCCGTTTGAATGCGTGGGAACTAAGGACGAGGTGCGGCTGTCGCTGGAAATGGCATGGCAGCGCCGTAAATCCGACCCGCCAACGCTGCTCCGACGGTGGCGGGAGCTGTTCCCGGAATACAGCCCGGTATCGCTGGATAAATTCTTCGACAACGACAATTTCCTGCCGGAGAAGCTGAAATATCTCTTGGGAGAAATCAATGAACATTAACGAAATAAAGCCTTTTTTTGAGGGAAAGCGCTGTGTTATCCTCGGCTACGGACGGGAGGGCAGGATATGGATGTCGCTGCTGCAAAGGCTTTCCTGCTGCGCTGAGATAGCTGTCGCGGACATGAAGCCGCAGGATATCCCCGGAGTTACCGGGATATATGGGGAGGACTACCTCGACCGGGCAAAGGAATACGACCTGCTGCTGCAAAGCCCCGGAGTTATCATCAAGGACAGACTTACCCCGGAGGAAAAGTCCAAGATACTCACACAGACGGAGCTTCTGCTGCGGCTGCGCCCCTGTAAGATAGTCGGAATTACCGGAACAAAGGGCAAGTCCACTACATCCTCGCTGACCTATCATTTTCTGAAAGCCTGCGGCAAAAACGCAATGCTCATCGGAAATATCGGCGTTCCCCCGCTGGAGCGCATTGAAGAAATGACCCCGGACACCGTTGCTGTATGCGAGATGAGCTGTCATCAGCTTGAATTTGTTCATCATTCGCCGGAGATAGCGGTGCTGCTGAATATCTTCCCGGAGCACCTCGACCACTACGTCAGCCTTGAAGCCTATTCGGAGGCAAAGCGGAATATCTACCGCTTCCAGCAGCCGGGGGACACGGCTTTCATCAATGTGGAGTCTATTCCCGATGATATCTGCACAAATCCCGACTGCGCAAATAAGCCGAAGTGCGCAAATTCCGGATATCGCAGGTCACGGCTAGTCACCCTCGGCTGCGAACGCCCGGCAATGGTTTATTCGGAGAACGGCGGGATATTCCTGCCCGACCTGGAAATAAAGCCGGAGCAGCTCCACACGCAGCTCCGGGGTAAGCACAATGTCTACAACATAGCCGCAGCTCTCTGCGCCGCGCAGGCTGCCGGAGCGGATATAGACGTCTGCCTTGCCTCCCTGCCGGATTTCAAGGGACTGGAGCACCGGCTGGAATACGTTGACACGATAAACGGAGTTGAATACATCAACGACAGTATATGCACCATTCCCGAAGCGGCGGTGGCGGCGGTGAAAGCGTTCGACGGCGGCGCAGACTGCATAATTCTCGGCGGCATGGAACGAAATATCCCTTACGATGTGCTGGCGGAGTTCCTCAACACCGGAGCGGTGAAAAACGTTATTCTGCTGCCGGACAGCGGTTATCGCATAGGAGAGATGATCACAGCTCCGCAGGTGAACAAGGTTATTGTGAATGATCTGCCGGAGGCGGTAAGCAAAGCTGCGTCGCTTGCGCATAGACGGGTAATTCTCTGCCCGGCGGCGGCAAGCTACGGATTCTACAAGAATTTCGAGGAGCGCGGCAGGCATTTCAAGGAGCTTGTCAAGGCTCTGAAAAACTGAATAAACAAATCCTCCGTCAAAAGGCGTGCCACTTTAGGCAGTTCCGCCTCGCCGACACTTCATCTTTGCAACAGATGATTTGCTCGACGGGGCGAAAACTGCTTTATTGGCAACGCACAAATTTCGGGGGATTTTTTGTACAATTTGCCGACATTCAATTGCTGCCATTTGTACGAATAAATACATTAGATTCGAAAATTTTATTGAAAATGCACAAAATCAGATCAATTCGCGGTTTTTTGAAAAATCAGAGCAGATCCTGCCCGAAAAAAAGATTATACATTTCATTGATTGAACCGAAAGCAATATACTGATATAATAAAACAGGGTGAATTGATTGATTTATCCAAACACGATCGAACTTGAAATATACGGCAGCCATGCCATGTTCACCGATCCGGAGCAGAAGCGGCTGGGGCGGCTGCGCAGCCTGCCTGTGCCGACCTATGAAGCAGTAAAGGGCATACTCCGCTCAGTATACTGGAAGCCCACCTTTATCTGGGTGCCGGACGAGCTGAGGGTGATGAACAGGATTTCCCACGAAGCTTACCCGGTGAAGCTTCATCAAAGATCCGGGATCGTCATAACCGAAAAGGAACGTCTGATAAACGTCCGCTACCAGATAAGAGCACATTTCGTATGGAACGAAAATCGACCGGAACTTGCCGCAGACCGCGACGAAACCAAGCATTTCCGCATCGCGCTGCGAAGCCTTTCTAAGGGCGGGCGCCGGAATGTATATCTGGGAACCGCAGACTGCTGCGGATATGTCCGCTCCGCGCATTTCGGCAGCGGCATAAGCTTCTATGACGGCTTCGACATAGATTTCGGGGAGATGTACCACGGTATCTCTTACCCCGACGAGGGCAGAAACGATGAAGAACGGCAGGGACTGTTCCTGCGGAAATGGAACTGCGTAATAGAAAACGGGATCATACGTTATTCCCCGCCGGAGGACTGCCGCAGCGTGTTCCTAAGAACCGCCGGAATTAAGAAGTTCGGCATAAATTCCGAAGCAAAGGGTGAAGAATATGCCGGCATTGGCTCACAGAATTGATTTTATGGCATTTATCTCCGTCAGCGGCGCAAATCCGAACGGCGACCCGCGGCGCAGCGGAATTCCGAGGACAGACAGCAGCGGACGCGGAGTGATCTCCACGGTCTGCATAAAACGCAAGCTTCGGGACAGGCTCGCGGAAATGGGAGAGGACATCTTCGTATCACCGCCGGAATATCCGGGAGATAACCTCGCAAAACGAGCGGCAGCGCTCCCGAAAGGCTTTGATTACGCAAAAAGAGCCTGCGAAAAATGGTTTGATGTCAGGTGCTTTGGTCAGGTGTTCGCCTTTCCGGGAATAAAATCTCCGGGGATAAAGGGCGCAGTGACTATTCAGCAGGCGGTCAGCCTCCACCCGGTGGAAATAAATCAGACAAGCATCACCCGGTGCATCTCCGGCTCTCAGAATTCCTGCGCGGGGAGCGTAGGCTTCATAAGCAGCGTAAAATACGGGCTTTATGTACTGAAAGGTTCGGTGAACGCTTACACCGCCGAAAAAACCGGGTTCAGCCGCGAGGACTGCGAAAAACTCCGGCAGGCGATCATACACATTTTCGACAACGACAGCTCCGCCGCCCGTCCCGCCGGAAGCATGGAGCTTAACAGGCTGTACTGGTGGGAGCATA
>CAMAGG010000136.1 GCA_945833805.1 uncultured Clostridia bacterium
CTCCCGCAGAGCCTGAGACCCCCGCAGAGCCTGAGACTCCCGCAGAGCCTGAGACCCCTGCAGAGCCTGAGACCCCCGCAGAGCCTGAGACTCCCGCAGAGCCTGAGACTCCCACAGACGAGACTCCTGCTGACGGTGAAACTGGCGCAGATGAAGATATTGACATCGCTGACTATTTCGACGGCAATTATCTGTACTTACTGAATGAGGATGGCACTGGTTTCGCTAGCGATTCCGGTATGGCTCTTTCTGATGTTTACGGCATTAAGTTCTATGTAACCTTCGACGCTGACGAGGTTGCTGATGATGATGTATGGGTTGGCGGCGGCGTAGGCGCTAACTCCAATTCTACTAATTGGGAGCAGCACGAATGGGGCAAGGCTTCCGGCGCTAAGGAGATCACTCCTGACTTCGAGAATGGTACTATCACATGGTACAAGGGCGAGCCTGTCTTCACAGATGACGAGGCTTATGCTCAGCTCTGGATCCAGTCATGGGGCGGTAACATTACCGTTGATTCCGTAGAGCTCCTGTTTGCTGATTACGAAGACGAGTCCGCTGAAGCTGGCGATGCTGAGACAGACGGCTCCGCTGAAGACGGCGCAGCTGACGACGGCGCAGCTGACGACAAGGGCAACCCCGACACTGGTGTTGCTGGTGTTGCTGTTTCCGCTGGCGTAGTTGCACTGGCTGCTGCTGCTGTTGTAGTATCTCGCAAGAGAAAGTAATCAATAAGTAACAGATAGTTCAAACACTAACCCAACCCTCCGGAGAGATCCGGAGGGTTATCATTTTGTCATAAAAAGCTTGAAAATAAACAGAGAATGATGTATAATTAAAATAGTATTTATTAAAAGGAGAAACCGACCATGAAAAAAATATTTGCGGCGGTATCGGTTCTGTTGCTTATGTTGTGCATGATGACAGGCTGCGCTTCCGAGGTCGCAGAGAACACCGTGTTCAGCGCCGACGACCTTGAGGGAAAGACGATAGGAGTACAGATAGGTACCACAGGAATGACGTTTGCCGAGGATATACCGGACGCGACGGTTGACAAGTACAACAAGGGCGCGGACGCAGTTCAGGCTCTGAAGCAGGGAAAGGTGGACGCGGTGCTGATCGACGCGGCTCCGGCGGAGTACTTTGTTGAAAAGAACCCGGATCTTACTGCGCTCCCCGATCCGTTTGTTGTTGAGGAATACGCCATAGCTCTCAAAAAGGGAAACGACGAGCTTACGGAGCAGATCAATTCTGCTCTTGTGGAGCTTAAAGCAAACGGGACTATGGATCAGATAGAGGCCAACTGGATCGGCGACGAATATGGTCAGCACCCCTACGAAAGCCCGGAGGGGATAGAGTATACCGGGAAGCTTGTCATGGCAACCAATGCGGAATTCCCGCCCTACGAACTTAAAGATGCAGGGGAGATCACCGGCTTTGACGTGGACATGATGAGAGCTGTCTGCGACCTGCTGGGCAAGGAGCTTGTCATTGACGATATGGCATTTGATTCCATAATCACCGCGGTTTCCTCCGGCAAGGCAGACGTAGGCGTTGCCGGAATGTCGGTGACCGAGGACAGACTTAAGAACGTTAATTTCTCTGACAGCTATACCACCGCTAAGCAGGTGATAATCGTCAGAAAGGGCGGAGCTTCCTCCGAAAGCCTGATCGACAAATTCACCAGCACTTTCCTTGACGCGCAGCGCTGGAGGTATCTTGCGGAGGGACTTGCAAACACACTGCTGATTACTCTGCTGGCGCTGGTTATCGGCATTGTGCTGGGATTTGTTATCGCAATAGTACGCTCCACGAACCAGCGCACCGGCAGACTGAAAATACTCAACTTCTTCTGCCGCATTTATCTTACGGTGGTTCGGGGAACTCCTATGGTAGTTCAGCTGCTTATCATTTATTTTGTGATCTTCGGCTCGGTCAATATTAACAAGATCCTTGTCGCGGTCATCGCATTCGGACTTAATTCCGCCGCATACGTTGCAGAGATAGTTCGCTCTGGAATCATGTCTGTGGACAACGGGCAGTTTGAAGCGGGAGCTTCCCTCGGCTTCGGATATTCCAGAACCATGATCTCCATAATCCTGCCTCAGGCGCTGCGGAATATCCTGCCTGCGCTCGGAAACGAAGCGATCGTTCTGCTCAAGGAAACCTCCGTTTCCGGCTATATTGCAATAAACGACCTTACAAAGGGCGGCGACACTATCCGCTCCCAGACCTATGAAGCGTTCCTTCCGCTTATTGCAGTCGCGCTGATCTACTTACTTATGGTCGTGGGGCTTTCCGCGCTGGTAAACCGTCTTGAAAGGAGATTGTCCAATGATAAGCGTAAATGATCTGAAAAAAAGCTTCAATGAAACTGTCGTTCTTGACGGAATATCAATTGACATTGAAAAAGGCGAAAAGGTCGTGGTAATCGGTCCGTCCGGCTCCGGAAAAAGCACGTTCCTGCGCTGTCTTAATCTTCTTGAGCAGCCGACCTCCGGCACGATCAGCTTTGAGGACAGGGATATAACCCACGCAAAGGGAAAGGAACTGAACGAAGTACGCATGAAAATGGGAATGGTGTTCCAGCATTTCAATCTGTTCCCGCACCTGACTATCCGCAGGAACATAACTATTGCTCCGGTGAAGCACAGACTCATGACTCAGGCGCAGGCGGACAAAAGGGCAGACGAGCTGCTCGCGTTGGTCGGGCTTTCCGACAGGGCTGACGCTTATCCGTCGCAGCTTTCCGGCGGTCAGAAGCAGCGTATCGCCATTGCCCGGACTCTCGCAATGGATCCGGACGTAATTTTGTTCGACGAGCCTACCTCCGCACTTGACCCGGAAATGGTGGGTGAAGTGCTTGAGCTGATGAAACGGCTTGCGGACGGGGGAATGACGATGATCGTTGTAACTCACGAAATGGGCTTCGCCAGAGAGGTCGCCAGCCGGGTGATATTTATGGCGGACGGAAAGATACAGGAACAGGGAAAGCCGGAGGATATCTTCACCGACCCGAAGAACCCGCGGCTGAGGGATTTCCTCGCAAGAGTACTCTGAAAAACAGCAAATGCGCAGTCACACGGACTGCGCATTTTTATATTTTCTTTAGAGGTGACCTTTAGTTATGCCATCAGCGACTTGATGTAATCGCTCAGGTCAGCCGCCGCGATATCGTGGGTAGCTGCCGTGGGGTGCCAGTCAGCTGCGTAGCCGGTAGAACCGTCCTGCGGCTTGAAGTGGAAGGTAGAGATATTGGTATCCCCGGTTTCCTCTGTGTACTTCTCAAATGCCTTATTCACGCCGATCATGAGTGAATCTCCCATGACTCCGAGGGAGCAGATAATGTGCGCGTCGGGGTTTTTCTCACGGACGGTCTTGAGGAATTCCGCATAAGCGTCGGAGTATTCCAGCACCTTTTCCTTGTCGGAGCCGGTGTAGCTTGCGTCGTTAGTGCCGAGATTAATTACCACATAATCCGGCTGGAACTGGCTGAAATCCCAGTCAATATCTGCCACGTTGAAGGTGTTGTCATAAGTGCCGTAGGACTTGGCAAACTTAGTGTAAATCGGAGGTACCTGCTGCGCAGTGACTTTCTCTCCGTTGGTGGTGTATCCGGAAATAATCCCGTGTCCGCTGTAAGAAACAAGGCTGTAATCCGCACCGAGGATCTCCGCGGTCTTATAGGCGTATGCCTTAGTCGCGTCCTCGGTGGAGGTCTTGAAGTGGTGGTCGCGATCCTCGTCGTCAACGCCGTAGCCGCAGGTGATAGAGTCGCCGATGAACTCGATTTTAAGCTCCTTTTCAGCGGTGGGCTTGATATCGCCAATCGAGGTTACGTCAATGCTCTTTATTCCCATGGTGGACTCGGCTGCTTCTGACAGCTTGATAAGTTTTACGGTGGTTTCAGCGGCTTCCTCGGCGGAGAAAACAGTGAAAACCTCCTCGGCGCTGTCCACCATTTCGTCCATGGTGCGCTCACCGTTTATGTAGACCGCGAAACGCGCCTGCTTGTCCGGCATTGTGATCATATTGTCGCCGACAACGGTAACTGCCGCGCTTGTTCCTGTGAATGTGAACTCAATGCCGCTGGCTGAAAGTGCGAGCCAGCGTATTCCCTCGGCTTCTGCGGTTCTTCCGATGAGCTTTACATTCTGCTCATTTGCGGCGAAATTCTTCTGTGAAAGCTCCATATTGTCCTCCTCTAATGTGGCTGTCTGGCTTTGGTTTTCGGAGTTGTCCGTCTGTGCAGAGTTCTCCGTCTGTGCAGAGCTGTCCGGCTGTGCAGAGCAGCCGACAAGCATAACAGACACAGCGGTCAGAAGTCCGACAAGTGTTCTTTTAATGTTCATTTTAATCTCCCTTTTTACTAACAGGTATACAAAAACCGTCCGTGACGATGTGCCCGAACGGACGGTTTTTAATTCAATAGATTGGCAGATCAGACACCGAACTTAATGGTGTTCACCTTAACGCCGGGACCCATTGTGGAAGAAACTGTGCAGCTCTTGATATACTGACCCTTTGCAGCAGCCGGCTTAGCCTTTGCAACTGCATCCATAAGAGCGTTGAAGTTCTGCTCAAGCTTCTCAGGACCGAAGGAAGCCTTGCCGATAGGGCAGTGAATGATGTTTGCCTTATCAAGACGATACTCGATCTTACCAGCCTTAGCGTCCTGAACAGCCTTAGCTACATCAGGGGTAACAGTACCAGCCTTGGGGTTAGGCATAAGTCCTCTCGGACCGAGAACCTTACCAAGACGACCAACAACGCCCATCATGTCGGGAGTTGCGATAACGACCTCGAAATCCATCCAGCCGCCGTTGATCTTTGCAACGGTATCGTTGTCTGCGATGTAATCTGCGCCAGCGTCCTTAGCAGCCTGCTCCTTGTCAGCCTTGCAGAATACCAGTGTTCTTACCTTCTTGCCGGTGCCGTTGGGGAGAACTACCGCACCTCTGACCTGCTGGTCAGCGTGACGGGAGTCTACACCAAGACGAATGTGCAGCTCTACTGTTTCATCGAACTTAGCCTTTGCAGTCTTGCAAACTAAGTCAAAAGCCTCGCTGGACTCGTAAACCTTTGCGGACTCAACGAGCTTTGTGCTTTCAACGTACTTCTTTCCGTGTTTCATTAAAAAATCCTCCTTGTGGTCAAGCGGAATTGATCCTCCCACCGAATTATAATTGGTTTGTAGTAGTTTCGCGGGTTATCAGTCAACAACCTCTACGCCCATGGAACGAGCAGTACCAGCGATCATAGACATTGCTGTGTCGATGTTTGCTGCGTTCAGGTCGGGCATCTTTGTTTCAGCGATCTCCTTGAGCTGAGCCTTGGTGATCTTTGCAACCTTGGTCTTGTTCGGAACGCCGGAACCGCTCTCGATCTTGCAAGCCTTCTTGATGAGTACGCTTGCGGGAGGGGTCTTTGTAATGAATGTAAAGCTCTTATCAGCGTAAACAGTGATAACAACAGGAATGATAAGACCTGCCTTATCCTTTGTGCGCTCGTTGAACTCCTTGGTGAATGCCATGATGTTTACACCGTGCTGACCAAGTGCCGGTCCGACAGGGGGAGCAGGTGTAGCCTTTCCGGCAGGGATCTGTAATTTGATAAATCCTGTAACCTTCTGTGCCATGATTTTTTATCCTCCATAAAAAACTTGAAGTTTGTTCTGCGCCTTTGCGTCAGATTTTGGCGATCGCGGTAAGCTCCAGCGTTGCAGGAGTGGATCTGCCGAACATGGAAACGTCGATATCCGCCGTGTTATGCTCGGCGTCAACGCTCTTGATGACGCCCTCAAAGCCCTCGAGCGGGCCGGATTTGATGCTTACTCTGTCACCGGGATCAAAGGAAACTCCTGTTTCCCTTGTGATAATTCCGAGGTTCTTTACCTCTTCTTCGCTCAGAGGAGTTGGCTGTGACCCTGGTCCAACGAAGCCCGTAACGCCTCTTGTGTTGCGGCAGATGTACCATGACTCGTTGGTAATGATCATCTTTACGAACACATAGCTGGGGAACAGCTTTTCCTCCACCTGAACCTCTTTTCCGTTTTCCTTGACCTCTGTCACGGTTTCAACGGGGAGATAAACCTCCTCGATGAGGTTTTGGAGATTTCTGTTCTCGACAACCTTCATGATGTCACTGGCAACCTTGTTCTCGTAGCCTGAATAAGTGTGAAGTATATACCACTTTGCCTCTGTGTCAGCCATATTTACCCCCTTGAACCTGTCAGCCCAGTATCAGCTTGTTGAGGAACGCGAAAAGCGTATCTACTCCGAAGATAAACAGACCTGCGAGCAGACAAACGACTATAACAACGATGGTGTTGTTCGTCGTGCTTTTCGGGGTAGGCCATACTACCTTCTTGAATTCAGCCTTTGCGTCCTTGAAGTACTTTACGATACCTTTCTTGGGCTTCTTTGCGGACGCCTTCTTGGACTTGCTGTCCTTTTCCTTTGCGTCCTTGTCCTTTGACTTCTTGGAGTCTGCGCTTTCTTTCACATCGGAAATTTCATCGGGAGTGCTCTTGCCAACGTTCTTCTTTGCCTCGATATCGTTTGCCATCTTAGCTCCTCCTGATTACTTGGTTTCCTTGTGAAGAGTATGCTTTTTGCAGAAGCGGCAGTACTTGTTCATTTCAAGTCTGTCAGGATCATTCTTCTTGTTCTTCATGGTGTTGTAGTTGCGCTGTTTGCATTCTGTACACGCCAGTGTAATTTTAACTCTCACTTTCGGCACCTCCTATTTTCTTGCCCTT
>CAMAGG010000137.1 GCA_945833805.1 uncultured Clostridia bacterium
TTTCTGCACACCGCAATAATAATAGCGCCGCGCGCTTTTACCTCCTCCATATTACTTATGGTCTTAGCAAGAACCGAGGACTGGGTTGCTACTGTGATTACCGGAATTCCCGGCTCAATAAGCGATATCGTGCCGTGCTTAAGTTCTCCCGCCGCATAGGCTTCGGAATGAATGTAGCTTATCTCCTTGAGCTTCAGCGAGCCTTCCAGCGAAAGCGCGTGATCAAAGCTTCTGCCGATAAAAAACAGAGTATCCGCATTTACAAGCTTGCTTGCGATGAACTGGCAGTCCTGCTTTCGGTCGATGACGTCCTGAATTGCCTTTGGAGCGGAAAGAAGCTGCGCAGTGAGCTGTTTCAGGCGATCCTCGCTGATCGTTCCTCTTGCGTAGGCAAACCGGAACGCAAGCAGATAAAGCACTGAGATCTGAGCAGTATATGCCTTTGTGGAAGCAACCGCTATCTCTGGACCGGCAAGTGTGTGGATAAACATATCAGCCTGTCGCGCGATAGCAGAGTACTTGACATTTACTACCGCAAGGGTTTTTGCGCCTTTTTGCTTGGCAAGCTCAAGACCTGCCTTTGTATCTGCGGTTTCTCCGCTCTGGGAAACAACTATCACCAGATCTCCCTCGCCAACGATTGGATCCATATAACGGAATTCCGAAGCGACTTCCACCGTCACCGGAACTCTTGCAAGCTGCTCGATAGCATACCGGGCAATAATTCCCGCGTGCATTGCCGTGCCGCAGGCAACAACAAACACCCTCTTCACATCACGCAGAAGCTCGTCGGTAAGACCGATATTCTCAAAATACGGTTCGCCGTCCTTACAGCAGGACTCCAGTGTTTTTGCAACGATATCCGGCTGTTCGTGTATCTCTTTCAGCATAAAATGCGGATAGCCGCACTTCTGAGCCTGCTCTACGTCCCATTCCGCAACGCTGATATCCTTGTGCTCAGGTAATCCGTGAACATCGTAAAACTCGATCTTATCGCCCTGCATACACACGATATCGTCATCGTCAAGCAGCGCGTAATTCTTGGTGTATTTCAGGAATGCAGGAATGTCGCTGGCTATGAAATATTCATTTTCGCCAATTCCGACGATCAGCGGAGATTCCTTGCGGGTCGCGTAAACTCTGTCCGGGAAATCCTTGAACATTATTCCCAGAGCATAGCTCCCCTGAAGCTCTTTGACGGTTTCGGTGATAGCCCGCAGAGGATTTCTTTCAGAATAGTAGTAATCCAGCAGGCAGGCAACCACCTCGCTGTCGGTCTGGGAATTAAAAGTATAGCCTTTCTCGGTGAGGAATTCCTTTAGCTCGATGTAGTTCTCGATTATTCCGTTATGTACAATTGTCACTCTGCCGTTGGAATGCGGGTGGGAGTTCTGGTCGCTTGGTTCGCCGTGAGTTGCCCAGCGGGTATGCCCTATTCCGCAGTGACCGACAGGGCTTCCCTCTTTTTCCAGCTTGTTCCGCATATCCACAAGCTTTCCTTTGGTTTTCACCGTCTTTATGCCGGTCTTTTCAAATACCGCAATTCCCGCGCTGTCATAGCCGCGGTATTCCAGCTTCTCAAGACCGTCCATAAGCACGTCAGTGCAGTCGCGCTGACCTATGTAGCCTACTATTCCGCACATATATCTTCCTCCAATGTATTTATCTTGTATCTGTAACTATATTCAGCTTCCCCGCTGAAAATTCCCCTATACAATGATTATACCACAGACAGTTCAGAAATGCAAGTCCGTACCAGGAAAAATTCACCCGGAGTGCATACTATGTACATTACTCGACCTTTATTCCCTCGTCGGAAATGTCCGGATCGGAGGTATCCGGATCGTCAATGGTCGGAGCGTCCGGCTGGGACTCAGCGGCGCTGTCCGGGTTTTCAGAGGTTTCCGTATCGCTGGGTTCTTCTGCATTTTCTGGACTATCCGGCACTTCCGGCTCGGACGGAGTAACAGGATTTTCGGGGATATCAGGAGTTACAGGAGCCTCCGGCTCAGAGGGAACAGTTGCTCCGCCGCCGTTATCCGGGGCTTCGCTGCTCCCGCTGCCGGAGTAGCTGAGGGAGCTTCGTGCAAAGTACGCTTTCACCCCGTCCGCAATAGACTGAGCCATTCCAGACTGATAGATCGGGTCAGCCATTATCATACACTCACGCTCGTTGGAAATAAAGCCCATTTCCACAAGGACAGATGGAAAATCCTGCTGAAGCGTTACCCAGTAGTAGCTGTACTTATCCCCGCGGCTGCTGTTTGTGCCGTCCGCATAAACGGTGTTGTCATAATATGCGGAAAGCTTGTCGTTTATACTTTTTGCAAGAGGCTGAGAGAAGGGTGTGAAATAGTACACCTCAACGCCGTGAGCCTGTTCGTTCAATGCGGAATTGCAGTGAAGCGAAATGAACATATCCGCTCCGTAGGCTCTAGCCACCGTAGGACGTGTAGCAGTTAGGATAAACTCGCTTTCGGTCTTGAGCCGGACTACCGTCGCGCCCATTGCGGTTAGTTTCTCCTCTAGCTGTTTTGCAACGGCAAGATTCACCGACTGCTCGGTTACATTTCCGATCGCTCCGGGATCAAGCTTAGTCGCGGTTTTTCCATAACCGTGACCCGGATCAATAACAATGACCTTTCCCGAAAGGGACGCAGTGGGAACGTCAAAGGTTATCATCAGATCGCCGTTTTCGTCATAATATGCGCCGCAGCCACTGTAAATACCCGCCTGTCTAAGCGTCAGGGTCAGCCGGAATTTAGGCACGCCGTTCTGCTCCACCGTATCCCAGCTTCCTGCGCTGAAAAGCGAGCAGCTGTTGAAGTCCGGGAGCTTGGTAACACTTGTCACATTATCAAATACTATCTTGACATTTGTTGGGGCGTAATTCGCAACCCCGTAAGCACCGTCGTCCTGCTCATAGAAATTCACGGGAGCGGTTACGTTGAATGTTGACTTGTAGTCAAGCTTTATCTTGAGATAGCTTTTTCCTCCGGAATTTCCCACTGCCTTGACGAAAAGCTTGTTTTCTCCAAGCCCGGTGTCGGTGAAGGTGGTCACGTCCGAAGTTTTGTATCTTCTTCCGGTGGTGCTGATGATATAATCTCCAGACGTACTCTTGTAATAATCAAGCGAACCTGCCGGAAGCTGTGAAAGCACAGGACAGGGCGCAGAGCCGGTGGTCTGGCTGTCATAGAGCGTAGTGTAATTATTCAGCGTCTTTATGTAGGTGACATACTCGCTGTCTGTTACCACCGGAGCGATAGTTCCAACAATTTCGCCTGTTCCCGCGCTGGACTGATCAATGAAATCTCCGACAGTGACGTCCTTTATAGGCTCCGGCTCAGCTTCTACCGTGATGCTGCCGCCGGTCATGTACTCCTCAATTCCCTTGTAGGTCGCATAGTAGGAGGCGCTGCCGAGATACTGTTCCTGTCCGACAATGCCCTCGGGGACAGTGTAATATCCCACAAATTTCGCGTAATCCGAGTTAGCGTCAAGATCCTCGCTTGCGCCGGATTTTTCCTTGAGCGTCACCGTTGTACCGCTGATCACTGCGCTGACCTTGCTGCCGCTGTATGCCACGGCTTCAAGCGTTACCTTTGAGCCGCCTTCAACAACGATATCCTTTGTCTGCTCAATGGATCTCAGCACATCGACCTGACGATCTATCGTATAGTAAATTTTCTTTCCCTTGTGCTCGATAACAAAGGTGTTCTTTCCTACGCTCAGTTCTTTCTGGAAATAGAAGTTACCAGCTTCGTTAAGCTTGACCTTTTCTCCGTCAAACAGAACATCAAAATTCTCGTCAAAGGTTCCCATGAACTTCACTGTGCTGTCGTAGGTGACAAAATTCGTCTGGGTAGGCGAAGTCATTTGCAAGGTATCAAACAAGCTGTCTGTATTTATCTGTTCATCAAAGTATTTCAGAAGCGTATCGGTAGATCCGAGCAGATTGCTGCGAAGCGCAGACAGGGAATTAAAGCAGCTTCCGCCGTTATCCGGGTAGTCCTCCATTATTGTGAGCTGACGCAGGAGCTGATCCTCATACCAACCGGAATACTGCCCGATCCTCTCGTTCAGGTGAAGTACATAGAGCTTTGTCCCGGTTTGCTGCGCCAGATCATACCACCATGATATTACATTTTCAAATCCCAGAGCAGCGTCAGAATCTGTTCCGTAGGCTTTCACCATGATGAAATCCGCATAGCCGCTCCTGAGGTATTCACGAGTGTCACAGAAGCCGTCATAAAGCGCCTCAACTGTATCGGCTGTTGCAGAGCCTTCCTCGTTTGAGGAGGAATTCGCCCACATATCGGTGATAAGAAGTCCGACAGCGGTCGTATTGCAGGTGCGCCGGATAACCTCGAATAAGGTGCGAATTATGTACTCGTTGGTTTCGTACAGCCAGTTATCGTACCCAATGCCTGAGCCGTTTTTCATATATTCCGCGAACATCTCCGGAGTATCGCTGGTGTAATAATTCGTCAGGATAATTCCCTCGCAGGAATATTTCATGGCGAACTTATGCGCCGCTGCGGAAAAGCCGTTCTTCAGCCCACCGCCCTGCTCAAACACATCGTCAATGAGGGAATTCACGTCAAGCTGGACATAAGCGCAGAAGCCGTTCTCATGCGCGGAATCTATCGCCGCGCCGAGCGCTCCCCTGCCGGAGTTCATATCCAGATCATAGCATTTTTCGCCGTCGCAGTCAGTATTGATGACCACTGCGTTCATGTCATATCCGGAAAGCTCCTCAAACAGCGCAGGAAGCTCCTCCGCAAGAGATGCGTCCGTCTGATCTCCATTATAGAAATCCACAGTGGGGGTGATCGTCACTGCGCGCATTCCCGACTGAAGGTACACCATGCTTTCCCCGGTGAAAAGATCAGCAGCGGTCATCTGTCCTTCAGCAGGATCTGCGGATTCCACTGCCGCAGGTATAGCTGATGCCGCCGATGTGAGAATGCTCAGCGAAAGCGCCGCGCCTATCAACCCTTTAATAAATCTGTTCATTTTGTTTTCCCCGTTATATATATCAAATTATGTCTTTTAACGCTGTTATTTCTTTATTTACCGCCGAACCTACAGTGGAGTCCGGCGAGAATATGCTGCGGTAGCTGTACAGCGCAAAGCCGCCGTAGGAACTGCATTTCTTCGCCGCGGAAAGCTGGCGGGAGATGATGTCGTTGTTATTTATCCATTCATATTTTCCGCTGCCTGCCCATGTGTCCTCAATTCCTATCTTTGACACGGACAGTCCCGCGACAAGCGGTATACCGCCTTTCTGAGCGAGCTGCTCCCATTCGTCAAGGGTAGCCTGATAGGGCGCGGCTGAGTTCTCAAATCCGTAATAGATCTGCGGAATTATCACATCAAGATATCCGGGATTTGTACACCATTTCCGCACATCTGCATAAAGCTGATTGTAGTTGTTGTCTATCCTGCCCTGAACGCTCACGCTGAAAACTGCCGTAGGATTTGCGCTTTTAACTGCGGTATAAAGCTCGGAAACCATTCTGTCGCAGTTTGCGAACCGGAAATCTGACAGACTGCTGTAACCGCTGGCGGAATAGGCGCTGCTGTCAAAGGACGCGTCTGTTGTCGGATAGAAATAATCGTCAATATGAAGTCCGTCTACGTCGTAATTGGCGACAATCTCCGACGCGCCCGCCGCAATAAGCTCGGTTACCTCATCATAAGCGGGATTGAGGTAATAAGTCCCGTTGACGTCCACAACATATTTTCCAGCCGTACCGGTTCCTGTCGCGTAGGAATAAACCGGATAGCTTCCGTACGAGGAAAGCTGTGAAGTGCTGCACCCGCGCAGAGGGTTTATCCACGCCTGAAAGGACAATCCTCTGCTGTGCGCTTCGTTTATCATTATCTCAAGCGGGTCAAAACCGGGGTCTGAACCGAGCGTGCCGGTGACATACTTCGACCATGGGAACAGCTCAGACCTGTAATAAGAGTCGCTGTGGGAACGCACATGAACGTAGACCGTGTTGATCCCGAGATCAACACAGTTGTCGAACACCGCAGAAATATTCTTCCGGAAGCTGTCCCTCGATTGTCCTGTAAGTATCTCCGAAAGCTCTATGTAGCTAATCCAGACGCCCTTTACTTCTGAGTAATTGACTGCAGTATAGGAGGTGCTGCCGAAATCATAGTCCGGAACGTCTACCGGCAGAGTTTCAGAGGTTTTAGTGGAAGTTGCAGTTGTTTTCTCAGCTGCAGCAGTCGTTTTCACTGTTGATGACGCTGGTACAGATGATTCCACGGAAGTGGAAGAAGTATCTGTATTTGATGTGATATCCGGTTCTGAGAATTCGTCCGAGTCTGAAAAGACGCTTGATGAGGAATTCTCCTCAGCCGTTTCTTCAGCAGCAGGCTCGGATATACTCTGAGCCTGAGAAGCAGATGAAAAAGGCTTGCTTTCGGGCGCTGTATCCACTGAAGATAATATCTCCTCACGGGCATAATTTACCCCTCCCGAATCACCGAAATCCGCAATGCTTACTTCGGTATTGGCTTCACCAGAGCTGCACCCGGAAAGGATAATTCCCGCAAGAACAGCGCAGACAGCCCTTGCTTTATTGTAATTCATATTTTCCCTCAATATCGCAGACTTCCCCGTCCGATCATCTGCGATTTTATATATTTTTACTTATTATGATTATAACATTGATTTTGGTTATTGTCAATAGCTGGCGGTGAAGTATGAAGTATTTACCGAAATTATGCTATAAATAATAT
>CAMAGG010000138.1 GCA_945833805.1 uncultured Clostridia bacterium
GAAATTCCCGGACGGCAAGCGTTACATAAGCAACAACCGCTGCGAGCGCGGCGCGGGGAATGTTTCTACCGGGGAGAAGCTGCCTAATCTGTTCGACTATAAATATCATCTGCTCTTTGACCGGGAGAGCCTGCCGGAAAATGCCGCAAAGCGCGGTGTTGTGGGACTTCCGAGGGTATTGGGTATGTACGAGAACTACCCTCTGTGGCATACACTGTTCACAGAGCTTGGTTTCTCGGTGAAGCTTTCACCCAAGTCCTCCCGTGAGATATACGACCGGGGAATTGAAACCATGCCCTCTGAGTCGGTGTGCTATCCGGCAAAGCTTGCCCACGGGCATATTCAGGCGCTTATCGACGAGGGTGTGAAGTTCATATTCTACCCGGCAATGCCCTACGAAATGTCAGAAAATAACGGCGCGGACAATCACTACAACTGCCCGGTTGTCGCTACATACAGCGAGGTTATCAAGAACTCTGTTCCGGAGCTGCGCAAGGACGTCAAGTTCATGAACCCGTTCCTGCCTATATTCCACAAAAAGCGCATGGCGGAGCGGCTTTACGAGGAGTTTACAAAGGAATTCCCGGAGGGCGGCTTCACAAAGGTGGAGATAACCGCAGCGCTGGACAAGGCTTACGCGGAGGACGAGAAATTCAAGGCGGAAATGCACCGCAAGGGCGAGGAAACGCTGAAATTCCTTGAGGAAAACGGCAAATCCGGTATCGTTCTTGCCGGCAGACCCTACCATATTGACCCGGAGATAAACCACGGACTTCCGGAAATGATCGCCGGATATGGCTTCGCAGTTCTCACCGAGGACAGCGTGGCGCATCTGGAGCAGGTGGTGCGTCCTATCAGAATTGTGGATCAGTGGACGTATCATTCAAGACTGTATGCGGCGGCGCACGTTGTCGGAAAGCACGACTGCCTTGAGCTGGTTCAGCTCAACAGCTTCGGCTGCGGTCTGGACGCGATCACCACCGATCAGGTTCAGGAGATACTCCGCAGCTTCGGAAAGCTGTACACCTGCCTTAAAATTGACGAGGTGAACAACCTCGGCGCGGCGAGAATACGTCTCCGTTCGCTTATTTCGGTTGTCGAGGAGCGCAAGCGCCACAACTACAAGCCGGTAATGGGACATCTCGGCTATGTTCCTCAGCCGGAATTCACCGAGGAAATGCGCAAAAAGCACACGATCCTCTGCCCGCAGATGGCGCCTGTACACTTTGACCTGCTGGAGGCTGCGTTCGGTCACTCCGGATACAACGTGGTAATTCTCAACGACTGCTCAAAGGCGGTGGTTGACGAGGGTCTGAAGTACGTCAACAACGACGCCTGCTACCCGTCGATACTTATTGTGGGTCAGCTTATTCACGCGCTTAACAGCGGAAAATACGACCTCAATAACACCTCCGTCATGATAACCCAGACCGGCGGCGCCTGCCGCGCTACCAACTATGTCGGAATGCTGAAAAAGGCACTCAAGGACTCCGGTCACGGCGATATACCGCTTATCTCGCTGAATGTCGTAGGACTTGAGAAGCAGAGCGGCTTCAAGCTGACCGTTCCGCTGGCGATAAGAGCGTTCATGGCGATAATCTACGGCGATGTGTTGTCCCGCTGCCTGTATAAGGTTCGTCCCTACGAGGTGGAAAAGGGCTCAGCGAATGCGCTCTACGAGAAATGGAGAGTATTCCTGCGGGAGGAAATAAAGCACCTTTCGCTGCCGCGTTTCAATAAGAACGTGCGCAATATCGTGAAGGAATTCTCGGAGTTCCCGGTACGGGACATCAAGAAGCCGCGTATCGGACTTGTCGGAGAAATTCTGGTAAAGTTCCACCCGGTTGCGAACAACAATATCATAGGACTGCTTGAAAACGAGGGCTGCGAGGTGGTAGTTCCCGACCTCATGGGCTTCTTCTACTACATCTGCTCCCACGGAAAGACCAAGCGCGAGCTGCTGTACACCACCCGTACAAAGGCATTTGCAGAGGACGCGGCGGTCAAGGCGTTCAACTTTATGGAGCGCAGCTACCGCAGCGCGGTCAAGGGAACGAAGTTCGGCTGCCCCGGCGATATCTACGAAATGAGGGAGTCGGTGCGTTCGATCGTTTCTCCCGGAAACATCGCGGGAGAGGGCTGGTTCCTGTCGGCGGAAATGCTGGAGCTTATCGACGCGGGAGTGCCTAATATCGTATGTATGCAGCCCTTTGCCTGCCTGCCCAACCACGTCACCGGAAAGGGCGTTATAGGCGAGCTTCGCCGTCAGCACCCGGAATCTAACATCGTTGCGGTGGATTTCGACCCCGGCGCTTCCGAGGTTAATCAGGTGAACAGAATAAAGCTCATGCTGACGCAGGCGTTTGCTAATGCGGGAATAAGCCGCAGAAGCACAGTCAATATCGAGCCGGATGATAAGTATTCGCAGCTTATCGGCGCAATGAATAATTAAGGCAACACCGCACAATTACCGGCTGCCGCCTTCGCCGCACGCTTGCTTGCATATTTTCCGTCATCTTGCACAAATTTCGCTTGACGGGCGACAGCCCGCCTGCGCTCAATTTGTACAACCTGACGAAAAATCTGACTGCGCAATCGCACGACAATAATTATGCGGTATTGCCTTAACAATCAATTAGTGAAAGGATCAGATCATGGCATCAACTAAATTTACAACAGAGAACAAGGACAACGGCAAAAAGAACATCAGCTTCTGGGTATTGATCGGAGTTATCACAGTGTTTTTGATGATAGTTCTGTTCAACTGCTTCGCAGTTGTGAACGAGGGCTACATCGGCGTGAAATACCAGTTTGGAAAGATCGTTTCCAGTGATCTATCCGCGGGTCTTAATTTCCACATTCCCTTTATTGAGGAAATTCAGGAGGTTGACACCCGTGAGCAGATCTATTCTATCCAGACCAACGCATACACCAGCGACACCCAGACGGTAGATCAGCTTTCTCTCAAGATGAACTATTACTATGACGGCACAAAGCTGTCCGAGATCATTCGTACCATCGGCATTGCAAATGTGGAAACAAAGCTGCTTGTGCCGAATGTGGCGAAGATCGCCAAGAATGAAATAGGCAAGGTTCGCGCAGAGGATCTTGTTCAGACTCGTTCCGAGGTGCAGAATGCCATTTACGAGTCCCTCAAGGAGACCCTTGAGCCGAGCGGAATTATCGTTACCGCATTCGCCATAGAGAACCTTTCCTTTGATTCCGCTTTTGAGCAGTCCATTCAGGCAAAGGTAATTGCGGCGCAGGACGCTCTGAAGATGCAGAACAAGACCGCCGAAAAGGAAGAGGAGGCAAAGCAGCAGGTCATTGCGGCTCAGGCGGAGGCAGATTCCCAGAAGATAAAGGCTGACGCAGAGGCTTACGCGATCAAGGCGGTTCAGGAGCAGCTTGAAAAGAGCCCGAATTACATTGATTATCTCAAGATAAACAACTGGGACGGTGTACTTCCTCAGGCGATAGGAACAGAGGTAAATCCGTTCATCGCGCTTGACAGCAGCTCCGTTTCCAGCAGAGTGACCGGCAGTACAAATACAGCCGCTGCTTCATCAACGACTGAATAAAAAATATAAAAAAAGAATGGAAATGCCGGGCGGTGTTCATCGCCCGGAATTTTCCGCATTAAAGGAAGGGTAATATTTTGGATTATAACACCTTAAAGCGCAATGCGCTGACAAGCTTTTTTTCGAGAACTAACGAAATGCAGCGCAAGGCTGTGTTCAGAGTGAATGGCGCGGTACTTATCATCGCCGGCGCGGGCAGCGGAAAGACAACTGTTCTCTGCAACAGGATAGCCAATATGATGCGCTTCGGCAACGCATATCTTGATAATGAGGAGCGGGGCATCACCGCAGAAGAGGAGGAGTTCCTGAGGGACTTCCCCGCGATGGAAAAGACCCCGGAAAACGCGGCGCGGCTCGCTGATATCGTTTCCGTTGACCCGGTGAATCCGTGGAATATCCTCGCAATAACCTTTACTAACAAGGCTGCCGGAGAGCTGAAAACAAGGCTTATCGACATGATTGGGGAGGGCGCGGAGAAGATCAATGCGTCCACGTTCCATTCCGCCTGCGTCAAGATACTCCGCCGGGAGATAGAGAACCTCGGCTATCAGCGCAGCTTCACGATCTATGACGAGGACGACTCCAAGCGTGTCATCAAGGACGTAATGAAGAAGCTCCAGCTTGACGAAAAGGTGTACAATCCAAAGGTGTTCCGGAATATGATCTCCCGCTGCAAGGACAAGATGATATCCCCGGAGGAGTACGCTCCTATGGCTAATGCCTCCGGCGAGGTCATGGAGAAGCGCTGCTCGGAGGTCTACACCCAGTATCAGAATGCGCTCCGCAGCGCCAGCGCTGTGGATTTCGACGATATAATCTATCTCACGGTTAAGCTGTTCGAGGACTTCCCGGACGTGCTTGACCACTACCGCCACCTGTACAAATACATCATGGTGGACGAGTATCAGGACACTAACGTTGCGCAGTATAAGCTGATCTCTCTGCTTGCAGGGCAGAACGGAAACCTGTGTGTTGTCGGCGACGACGACCAGAGTATCTACCGTTTCCGGGGCGCGACTATCGAGAATATCCTTAGCTTTGAGAAGCAGTATCCCGGCTGCGAGGTGATACGGCTGGAGCAGAACTATCGCTCCACCGAGAATATCCTCAATGCGGCGAACGCGGTGATACGCAATAATAAGCAGCGCAAGGACAAGGCTCTGTGGTCTGACCTTGGCGAGGGTGAGAAGATAAAGTGCTGCAACTTTGAAAGCGAGATCGCCGAGGCGCGGTTTGTGGCTGATACGATTCTTGAGGGTGTGAAAAACGGAAAGCATTTCACCGATTATGCGCTGCTGTACCGCAGTAATTCCCAGTCCAGAAGCTTTGAAAACACCCTTGCCCGTTCCGGAGTTCCCTATACGATAGTCGGGGGACTGAGGTTCTATGACCGCAAGGAGATCAAGGACATTATGTCCTATCTGGCGGTGCTGAATAATCCTTACGACACAGTGCGCTTCCGCAGGATAATCAACGAGCCGAAGCGTGGAATAGGCGACGCTACGGTGGAGGAAATAATCCGTGTAGCCGAGGGGCTGAATATGTCACCGATAGAGGTCTGCCGGGAGGCAAGCCAGTTTGAAACTCTATCAAGGAAGGCGGCTGCGCTGAAAGCGGCGGCTAACCTTTTCGACGAGCTGGACGAGCTTGCGGACACTCTGCCGCTGGACGAGCTTATCGACGCAGTTGCAGAGAAATCCGGCTACATAAAGGCGATGCAGGCTCTGGGCGACGAGGGTGCGGGCAGGATAGACAACATCAACGAGCTTAAATCCAACGCGCTTTCCATGATGGAGGAAAACGAGGAGGTCACACTCCCGGATTTCCTTGAGCAGGTGGCTCTGGTGTCCGACCTTGACAGCTACGACGGTGAGCTGGACAGGGTATCCCTCATGACGATGCACAGCGCAAAGGGACTGGAATTTGACACGGTGTTCCTTGTGGGTGCAGAGGACAATATCTTCCCCAGCTACCGCAGCATCAACGATCCAGTGGAAATGGAGGAGGAGCGGCGGCTTGCCTACGTTGCGATAACCAGAGCAAAGAGAATGCTTTATATTACCCACACCTCTTATCGTGTGCTCTACGGTCAGACCATGAGGAACCGTCTTTCCACATTTGTGCGGGAAATTCCGGATAATCTGATAGAAAAATCCGGTGAGCGTGTAAGGCAGGCTCAGTCCACATGGAGGAAGCCGGAGAAGCCGGACTATCTTGCGCAGGAAACTGCGATGATGGCGGCAAAGCCTGCTCCGGTGGCAACCGGAGTTGTGTTCGCGGCGGGCGACCGGGTAAAGCACAATGTATTCGGACAGGGAACTGTTGACGACGCAAAGCGAATGGGCAACGACACCATGCTGACTATCACGTTTGATAATGGTCAGACTAAAAAGGTAATGGCGAACTTTGCACGGATCGAGAAGCTGTGATCAAAGCCGGACAGGAGCGTGATTATATGAAAACGACAATTAATATGATGTCAAGCGCGACAAGCGTAAAAGGGCAGGGAGTAGGCTCTGCATATATCGAGCAGGTGGGGCTGGTGAGAAGTCAGCTTTCAGATAAGTTCGAGATCACTGAAAACAAGCGTATAAAGGCAGACATCACCCACTATCATACTCTAAACCCCAACTATTATCTTACAGTTAAATCCCGCACGAAGCACGGAAAATCAGTGGGGTATGTGCACATGCTGCCGGAAACGGTGGAAACCAGCCTCGATCTGCCACGATTTGCGAAGCAGATATTCTATGCGTACATGATAAAATTCTACAAGCGAATGGATTATCTTGTGACGGTAAACCCATATTTCATCGGCAGGCTTGAGCATTACGGCGTTCCGAGGGAAAAGGTGACTTATATCCCTAACTACGTTTCCTCAGAGGTATTTCACCCGGTTTCTCCGGCGGAAAAGTCGAAGCTCCGTGAGAAATACGGCATAGACAAGGATAAATTCACCGTTGTATGCGCCGGACAGCTTCAGGTGCGCAAGGGCGTGTTTGATTTCATTGAGATAGCAAAGCGTATGCCGGAGCTGCAATTTGTGTGGGCTGGGGGATTTTCCTTCGGAAAGATAACCGACGGCTACAACGAGATAAAGAAGATAAGCGAGAA
>CAMAGG010000139.1 GCA_945833805.1 uncultured Clostridia bacterium
GTCCAGGGAGACCAGAAACCGCATAAAGGTGCTTTTTCCACAGCCGGATTCTCCAACTATTCCATGGATCTCGTCGGAGGATATCGTGAGGTTGATATCACGCACCGCATGGATTAGTCCCGAAATACTCATCAAATCGACCTTGAGATGATTTATCTGTACAAGTTCGCTCATTTACTCCGCCGCCTTTCCTGCATTTTTCTTTGCCGCAAGCTTTGACATGAGTTTGCGGTAGCTGCGGATAGACGGCAGCTTTCTCTGGCTTGGATCTAGGTAACCCTGAATTCCGTCGGAGAAAATGTTCAGCGCTATGACTGTCACGATTATCATGATACCGGGAGCGATCGCGCATAGGGGGCTGGTGGTGAGGTAAATTCTTCCTTCCTCAAGCATTGCGCCCCAGTCAGATGTGGGCGGCTGTACGCCAAGTCCGAGGAAGCTCATGGAGGCAAGGTCGAGGATAGCATAGCCGAGGTCGAGTGTAAGCTCCACCATCATTGTGGAAATGCAGTTCGGAAGTATCTGAGAGAACAGGATCCTCATATCAGAGAAGCCTATCGACTTCGCCGCCTCAACGTAGGTCTTGTTCTTTTCAACGAGAACCAGCGAACGCGTCAGCTTGGCAAGCATTGGTATGTAGATGATGCCAAGCGCGAGGATAGCGTTGAACAACCCTCTGCCGAATGCTGCAACGAAAACGAACGCCAGCAGCAGAGCCGGAAACGAAACGATGACGTCGCAAATACGCATAAGGATTGAATCGAGTTTTCCGCCGTGATAGCCGGATAAAAGACCTATCGGAACTCCGATAACAATGGATATTCCGACTACGCCGAGGGCGCCGAGCAGGGAGGTCCTGCCACCATAAAGAAGTCTTGAAAGAATGTCGCGTCCGGTTTTGTCCGTGCCTAACCAGTGTTCGGCGGACGGCCCCTTCAGCATATTGGCAATGTCCAGCTCATTGGGATCGTACTGCGCCAGAACATCTGCAAAGCAGACGCAAACCAGAATTATTACAAGTACAGTGAGCGAAATTACCACAGACGGGGTGAACAGCTTGCCGAGCTTTTTTTCTTTTTTTGTTCTCATTCCTGCCACCTCACTTTAATCTGATGCGTGGATCGATCGCCGCATAAATTATGTCGGCAAGCGTGCTTATTATGAGGAACAGGAAGACAAGCATTATCGTGATATCCTGCACTACCGCGTAATCGGAGGAGGTTATCGAATCGACCAGAAATGTTCCGAGTCCGGAAAGCGAGAATACGTTTTCGACAAGAACTGCGCCGACCACCATGCTTCCTATCTGAATGCTTACGATAGCGATTACGGGGATAACAGCGTTTCTCATGTTGTGCTTAAAGAGAATTCTGCCCTGCGGAACGCCCTTTGCAACGGCGGTCATTGTGTATGGCGCGTTTATCTGCTCAATCATGGAGCTTCTCATTACCCGGCTTGCGAGGGCGATCATCGTACAGGCTAGTGCAAGTGAGGGAACGAACAGCCGCTGACAATATTCGGCAAAATTCGAGTAGGTGCCCGTAAAAGGATAGGACGGTGCCACTGCCGAGATCAGCAGGATAAGCAGGATACTTACAAAGAACGAGGGACAGCCGGCGAGGATCAGCGAAAAGATAGAGCCGGAGCGATCCCAGAGGGTGTGTTTTTTGACCGCGCAGAAAATTCCGAGGGGAATTGCGATAACAAGCGCGATAACTGAGCTGGCGGAAACAAGTCCGAGGGTAGTGAGGATCCGCGGCCCGATAAGCTCGTTGATGCCTGTCTGGTATTTGAAGCTAAGACCTAGATCTCCATGAAACAGACCGTCGATCCACAGAAGATACTGCTGAAAGATCGGCTTGTCAAGGTTGAATTTTTCCTTGATCGCCTGAATAGTTTCCTGAGAGGTCTGTTTGCCTCCGAGGATAACCGCAACGGGGTCGGTGTCCGACAGCCGCACAAAAATGAAAACAAGGATACTTGCTATCACCAGTGACAATATCAGCTGCCCAATACGTTTCAATATAAACTTTCCCATTTTTTCTCCCTTCTCTAAATAAAAAACGGCAGGGAACTGGTAACTTCTTACCGGCTCCCTTGCCGTTTGATGATTTTATTATATTCATTCTGCACCGTTCTGTCAATATGTTTTTGTGCGATTTTACCAATCTGATAAAAAAACATGCTGTTTATTTTTTATTGTTGTGCATTTTATAGTACAACAAACTTGCAAAAATATATTGACTAGACAACAAATATTCGTTATAATGATATTGTTTATGAGGAGTTTCTATTCTGCGTACCAACAAAATATGCAAGTGTACGCCAGTAGAAACTTCATGAACATAATTTAATGAATGTAAAGGAGCTAATGTTATGGTAACTATTCCTAGAACCAATGTGATTTATAGTATGTCCCCGGATAATTCTCCGGCGGCATACGCGGAAAGCGGAGAAATCGTAATATTTGAGACCCTCGACTGCTTCGGGGGTCAGATCACTAATGAAGATCAGCATCTCGGAGGAATAAACTGGGAGCGTATCAATCCGGCTACCGGCCCCCTATATGTATATTCCGCCGAGCCGGGAGATACGCTGCGGGTGGAGATACAGAAGATAGAGCTTGATTGTCAGGCAGCGGTGGTTGAAGCTCCTGATGAGGGCATAACCGGAGCGGAGCTCACTGAGGAAGCGACAAAGATAGTACCTGTACGCGATGGACGGGTTTATTTCAACGACAAGTTGTCCTTTGAAATTTCGCCTATGATAGGAGTGATAGGGACTGCGCCGGAAAAGGAGAGCATTCTGACCGGTACTCCCGGAGCTCACGGCGGAAATATGGACTGCACAAGGATAGGAGAGGGAACGGTGCTTTATCTCCCCGTGAATGTGAAAGGCGCGCTCCTTGCAATGGGCGATATGCACGCGATTATGGGCGACGGCGAGGTGTGCGTATGTGGAGCAGAGATCGGCGGGGCGATAACTGTCAGAGTAACCGTTATCAAAGGCAGGAAAATGCCGCTGCCGTTCCTTGTGACAAAGGATCGTTTCATGACGATCTGCTCTGCAGATACGCTGGATATCGCGGCGAGTGACGCTACGCTTGCAATGCGCGGATTCCTGATTAGCGGGCTGGGAATGGACATTCACAGTGCGGGAATGCTGATGAGCCTTTGTTGTGATCTGCGGATATGTCAGGCAGTAGATCCTCAGAAAACCTGCCGAATGGAGGTTCCCGTAAATATTGCAGAGCAGTACGGTTACTGCTTCGAATAGACGTGGGAAAAGGCAACTGATCTGATAAAGCTTATTGAATACGTTGTGCGGCTCAAGAAAACAGCTCTGATTTGTACGGAAAGGACTATGTTGGCTGACGTTGTTTGTGTAATATAACGGAAAGCAGCAGTCGGTTTTTGATGAAAATTCACATTTTTTTTTGAATTATCTTGCAAAACCTACGGAAATATGTTAAAATAAAAAGAACTTATTTTATCGGGAGGTATTTTATGGATTTTCTTGAGCAGCTTACTCAGATAAACAACGCGATAAACGATTTTGTCTGGGTAAAGATCGGTCTTGTTCTGCTGATAGGCACGGGCATACTGATGACTGTTTTATCCAGGTTTTTTCAGGTGGTACATATCAAGGAATGGTGGACGAAAACCATCGGTGGTATGTTCAGCCGCCACAGCAAGGTGCGCAAGAACAAGGAGCACGGCTCGGTTTCCCAGTTTCAGGCATTATGTACTGCTCTTGCGGCGACCATAGGCACGGGTAATATCGCGGGAGTAGCCTCGGCAATATGCGTAGGAGGTCCCGGCGCTGTGTTCTGGATGTGGATAGCGGCGTTTTTCGGAATGATGACAAACTTTTCAGAAAACGTTCTTGGTATTTATTTCCGCCGGAAGAACAAAGAGGGCGAGTGGTCAGGCGGCGCAATGTATTATCTGCGGGACGGTCTTGGCGGCTATAAGCACTGCAAGTGGCTCGGACGTATTCTGGCTGCGGCATTCTCTGTGTTCGCGGTACTTGCTTCCTTCGGTATCGGAAACATGGGTCAGATAAACAAAATCGTAATTAATCTCGATACTGCTCTGCTGTCTAATGTTGATCTGGGCTATGCCTTCGGCGAAGTAAAATGGACATCTATCATAATCGGCGTAGTCCTGATGATCGTCGGCGCGCTTATTATTCTCGGCGGTCTTAAGCGTATTGCTGCTTTCGCAGAAAAGGTAATTCCCTTTATGGCATGCGCGTATGTTGTCGGCTGTCTGATAGTATTCTTTGCAAACATCACTCAGATTGGCGCAATTTTTGGCGCTATATTCAAGTTCGCATTCGGAATTGAGGCTGTTGCCGGCGGAATTACTGGCGTCGCTGTTAAAGAGGTAATCACACAGGGCTGCAAGCGCGGCGTGTTCTCTAACGAGGCTGGTCTTGGTTCGTCGGTCATGGTTCATTCCGCTTCCAACGTCAGAGAGCCTGTAAAGCAGGGTATGTGGGGCATTTTTGAGGTATTCGCTGATACGATTGTTGTCTGCACTATGACTGCGGTTGTTGTTCTGTCCTCCGGCGCGATCAACCTTGAAACCGGCGCTGTTGCAGAGGGAACAAACGACGCAACTCTGGTGGCTGATTCCTTTGGAAATGTGTTTGGCTCATTTGGTTCTGTGTTTGTTTCTCTGTCCATCTTGCTTTTCGCGTTCACCACTGTTGTGGGTTGGTCGCATTACGGCTCCAAATCCTTTGAATATCTGTTCGGACTCAAGGCTGCAAAGGGCTACAAGGTATTCTTCGTGCTGATGATGATTTCCGGCGCGATCATGACCTCCAGCCTTGCTTGGGATATTTCCGATACCTTTAACGGTCTTATGATGATCCCTAACCTTATCGGCGTTATTTCGCTTTCTCCGCTGGTTGTCAAGATAACGAAGAATTATGTTGACCGCCGCATTCATAAAAAGAACATCGAGCCTATGCTTTCCTTTGACCCTGAAATTCAGGCAGAGCACGCGAAAGATGTTGAGGAAGAGGAAAAAGCCGAGGCGGAGCTTGTTAATTCATAAGGCTCAAGGCTAAGATCAATCTGCTGATTATTTCACAGATCATAATGAATAAAAAACGCGATCCACCCTGTTTTACAGCAGGGTGGAAACTTATAATTGTATCGGAAATTCCTGACAGCATAATAACTAAGCCCGGAATAAGTTACAGTTTGGTTACAAATTTAAATCGCCTATTGCAATACCTCGAAAAAAGGACTATAATGTATTCATTACATAAATTAACTGGTTTGGAGTTCGTTTGTTTTTCTACCTTGACGGCGAGGGCATAGACATTCTTGACCTCTGCGGAAGCGCTTTCAATGTTGCACCTTGCGCCGGCGTTCATGGGAGCAAGCGGAAAAACCGATTTGTCGAAGTTCAGCGGTGAATGATCTGCGGCATACATTATAAAGAACTAGGAGGTAAAAAATGCCTGATTTTATTCAAGCGTTTGATTTCAGTGTACTGGATTTTATCCAGCAGAATATGCGGTGCGGCGCACTGGACGTGGTGTTCACTATCATAACATACCTCGGCTCGGGTGGGATTTTGTGGATTGCTGCGGCAGTGTGTATGCTGTTCACAAAGAAATACCGCCGCTGCGGTATCGCGGTTCTGGTTTGCCTGCTTCTGGGTCTTTTCTTCGGCAACCTTATCCTGAAGCATATTGTTGCCCGCGCACGCCCCTGTTGGCTGAAGCCTATTTCCGGAATGCTGGTTGCCGTGCCGACGGATTTCTCTTTCCCGTCGGGTCACACGTTGTCCTCGTTTATCGCGGCGATCGTGATATTCCGTCACAGCCGCCGGCTTGGAATTCCCGCGCTGGTGGTTGCGGCGCTTATCGCGTTCTCAAGGCTTTATGTGTATGTGCATTTCCCAACTGATCTGCTGGGCGCGATGATACTTGCCGTACCTCTGGCGATTTTCGGCGATATACTGACGCAGCGGGTGGTTTCGGCGATTTCCCGTCGCTGGGAGAGCAGGCTGAATTCACAGAATCCAACAATGAAGCCGTGACAAAAGTAGTCGATGTCTGATAGAATAATTTTCCACGTTCGGCGGAACATGGAGTTGTTTTGCATATATAAAGCCAGCAATTCCGTTTCCGGCAGACTGTACCTGTATTTTTATCATCGTCCCATAAAAGCCATGAGTGAAAATGTGTATAGCCGAATTATGCGCTGCGCGCAGAACGCTACCGTATGCTTCGGTCAGCAAGCGAAAGCTTTGCAACATCGTGCTGCACATCCTCGCATTCGGTGTACTCTACACATTTCCCCTGTACAAATCGGTTTTTAGAGGTTCCTAAAAAAATAAAACGCTCTGCAATACAGCAGAGCGTTTTTTCTTTTGTTCTACACATTTAATCAGACGCTTAAATCATTCACTGACAATAAACCGCTCGATTTTCCCCAGTACATCGGCAATTTCGTTTTGTCAACAAGACCTCTGAAACACTTCATTGTTTCAACGTTGGCGTCGGAATTGAAATGCCTCGTTTAGGAAATCCCGTTCCTCCTGAAGCAGCTTGTTCTCCTTGTTGAGCCGCTTGACCTCGCTGCGCAGCTGGCGGACTTACTCGGCAAGGCTCATGACGTTTTCCGGCGTTCTTTCGTCCATGTGCAGTT
>CAMAGG010000140.1 GCA_945833805.1 uncultured Clostridia bacterium
TCTCGGCAGCCTCCATATTTGCGCGGAAGCCGCAGTCCTTGCATATTGCGATAGAGTCCTCGCCGATAGGTGTGAGCAGCATGAATTCATGAGAAATGCTGCCGCCCATCATGCCGGAGTCGGAGGCAACGGAAATTACCTCAGGAATGCCTGCGCGGGCGTAGATCCTCTCATAAGCCTTGTGGCACTTCATATAATATTCCTCTAAGTCCTCCTGAGAGGTGTGGAAGGAATACGCGTCCTTCATGGTGAATTCACGCACGCGGATAAGACCGCCGCGGGGGCGCGCTTCATCGCGGAATTTTGTCTGGATCTGGTAGATCATGAACGGGTATTTGGTGTAGCTGTTTGCGTACTCACGGACAAGATGAACCGCCGCTTCTTCGTGGGTCATGCCGAGGACCATCTGGGCGCGGTTTCTGTCGGTGAAGCGCAGCAGCTCGCTGCCGATGCTCTCATATCTGCCGGATTCCTGCCATAGGGTAGCGGGCATTACCACCGGGAACATTACCTCCTGACCGTCGATAGCGTCCATTTCCTCCCGGATTATCTGCTCAATTTTGCGGGTAATGCGCTTTAACGGCATATAGCTGGAGAAAATACCGTTTGCGACATACTTCATGTAGCCGCCGCGGATCATGAGTGCATGGCTGTCGATCTGGCAGTCAGAGGGGCGCTGCTTAAAGCGGTCGCCCACAAGCTTTTCAAGTTTCATTTCGTGTAGTTCCTTTCCTTTTTAGAATTCGTAAGAATACAAAAAGCCCCAAGCCGTCTGGCTCAGGGCGAACTCAACATAGTCCGTGTTACCACCTGAATTCGGGCGAAAGCCCGCTCTCAGCGTCAGAAACGCTTATCTCGCTAACGGGAGATACCGACGCCGCTTACTGCCGGAAGTTCTTGAAATTCCGGGTTCCGGGCGCAGCTCAAAGACGGGTTCGGCGGCTCCTCTATAACGGCTCGCACCTGCCGCCGTTTCTCTGAAAAATCAGAACTGCCTACTGTTTCTTGTCACAGCTTTTCGTATTCACTTAGATGATTATAGCACCTTTTTTGGGGATTGTCAAGTGCTGACGTGAAAATCACCACTGTTTGGTTTTGTTATCTGTAAGTCCCAGAAGATAATCAGTGGATACGTTAAAATAACGCGCAAGGGTGATTATATGCCGACAGGGGATCTCTTGTACATTGTTCTCATACTTGCTTATCTGCTGCTGTGTAGTGTTGAGAAGCTCGGCGATCTGCTGCTGATTTGCCTTTCCCTCTCGTGCTTCTTTTAGCCGCGTTCCGATATCCACTCAATCACCTCCACTAAATGACAATTCCTAATGTTTGTTTTTGTTCAGAATGTACAAATTTATTATACACCAACAAAAACACCTTGACAAACATCTGAAAAGGTGTATAATATAGTAGTACACCCTATAAGATGTTAAATGAAAAGTGGAGGTATTTTTTATGAAATTAAAAAGAATACTGGCGGCTTCTGCGGCTTGCGCTGTGGCGGCTGCGGGACTTTCGGTGCAGGCTTTGGCAGCCGGAGGCTTCCAGCTGCTGACTGAGCCGTTAAGCTCAGTGGATGGTGCATTAGGCGCGGTCACCAATTATGCTAATGGCGAGAGAGCCGCTGTTCCTATATTTTACTGGAATGATGAAGAGGACGGCTTTGACGGCGTATTTGACATTACATCGGCAGATTTATCGAAGTGGCGCAGTACAGGTGAGTTCACCTACACTCCGGTGGACTGTGACTTTATGAAATTTGACGATTTGCAAGTCGGAAGATATAGCGATTGTCCGCAATTATATTATTTAAATGACGGAGGGCTGTTTGCTTATAAATATGACGGCAACGGCAGTATGGAGAATTACAAAACCAGTATGGATTGGTTCTATCCAACATACGATGGCTGGACTATTGCTTTGGGTCAAGGCGCAAAAGAGGTGTATTCCGACCTTGCTGAAAATGATGTGTGCTTTACTGCAACATACTATGGCGATGACAGTGGAGTTCAGATCACCAAGAAGTTCACCCATGACGGAACTGACGGATATCTGTATGGAACTCAGGATGAAAATTATCTGGGCTATGTTTATTACCCTGTCAGAAATTCAGTAGCTGAAAACGGCTTAACAGAATATGACATAATCGTTCAGGGACTGACAAGAGAAGGCGAGCTTGTTGAAATATATACCGGAACACACAATTATTTTTGGATCGAAGATACAGGGGAAAATTTCCTGCATTTCTGCGCCGCAAATGCTCCTTATCCAACGAAGGATTATGTGTACTTGTCAGATACCGGCGAAACATTAATGATAAACTGGGGTGACGCTCGCCCGTATACGGTTAATGTATATTCGGTGAACGACTATAAAGCGGTAGTTGAGGCGAAGGACTATGAAGGCAACAGCTTAGGATATATGCTTTTGCCGCTTGAGGGTGAAACTTATGTCGAAAATTATACTACACAAATGAATTATAAATATATCGGTTATGATTACGGCGGGATATACCTCGTTCAGACCGATGACGACAAGTGGGGCTACATCAACGCTGAAGGTGAGCTTCTTGCGACATACGATAATGCAGGTGATTTCATGGGAAATTACGCTCCGGTAGTGAAGGACGGCAAGGCGTTCCTTATCAACAAGAGCTTCAAGCGTGTTTCTGAGGAGATAGACGCTGAGAGCGTTTTTACCATGGATAAGGAACTGTACATAGTTACCATAAACGGCGAAAATTACTTAATGACCTACGCGGCGGCGCCGGAGGAAAGCGACGAAACTGTGGACAAGCCCGAGCAGCCGGAGCAGCCCGCTGACCCCGCAGAACCGGACGAGCCTGTAACTCCCGCAGAAACCACTGAACCCACAGACACCGAGTCTGCTGCCGAAGCCCCTACGCAGGATGTTCCCAGCAGCGACGACGGCGACAAGGCAAACCCTGACACCGGCGTCGGCTCTGCCGGAGTGGTTCTGGCAATAGCCGCTGTGGGTGCAGGCTTGATTGTACTCAGCAAAAAGCGCAGTTAACAGACTTGGTCTTCTGAAATGATCCTCATAAAGCTCCACCTCCCGGAAAAATCTCCGGGAGGCGCGATTTTTACACAGATTTTTCAAAAAACCTATTGATTTTCTGAAAAAAACGTGGTATAATACTAAAGTAAGATAGATTAGACTAAAGACTGGGGTTTCGCTCCGGTCTTTAAGTTTTGATAGGGGATTTTTCGGAATTGTGTCGGATATCCCCGCTCAACAGAAAGGAGCTGTATCAATGGCACTTGCAAAGGGCTTCAGCACGATCGAAGCGGCGGCAGAGGCTGTGGTAAGACCGATAGTTGAAAGCCACGGCTATACGCTGTGGGACGTCTGGTTCGTCAAAGAGGGCGCAAAGTGGTATCTGCGCATTTTCATCGACAAGCCGGAGGGTATCTCCATTGACGACTGCGAGTCGATAGACGGGCTGATAAACGCGGAGATCGATAAGCAGTACTTTATCGACAAGATAGATTACCTTGAGGTCGGCTCGGCGGGACTTGAGCGTTCCGTAAGACGGCTTGCCCAGCTTGAACTTTCGATAGGCAAAAAGATAAAGGTAAAGACCTACAAGCTGTGCGAGGGAGTTCCGTCAAAGGCTTTCAGCGGAGTTCTTGCGGGGTCTGACGGAGAGAGGATCACGGTTACAGGAGATTTCGGGGAGGCTTCGCTGCCGATAGCCGAGGTTTCTGCAATAAATTATGACGATTTTGACGATTACGACCTGCTAAAAGGCGGAGAGTAATTGCGGCTTACTATTTTAATTAACGGAGGAATAACGGAAAATGGCTAAGAAAAAGGCACAGCCTAAGGACGACATCAAGGATTTTTTCATTGCGCTGGCTGATTACGCAAAGGAAAAGGGTATAAGCGAGGACGTTTTTGTTGCGAAGATAAGAAACGCGATCGAAAAGAGCCTGAAAACCAATATGCACCTTGAGGACAAGGACAGCGAGGTCGTTTTTGTAAATATCGACCTTGAAAAGGAAATTTTCGACGTAAGCGTACTTAAAGAGGTAATCGAGGTGGTTGACACCCTGTACGAGCCGGAGATAGAGATAGTTCTTGAAGAAGCGCGCAAGATCAATCCCGCAGTCGAGGTCGGCGATAAGATCAGAGTGCCGATCGACACCCACGAATTCAAGAGAATTGCCGCGAAGAACGCAAAGGATCTCATCAAGCAGGGCTTCCGCGATGTTGAACGTCAGCAGCTCAGCGAGATGTGGGGAGCTTTTGAGAACGAGGCGGTTTCCGCTGAGGTAACGAAGATCGAGCCTAAGACCGGACACGCTACCATTGAAGTGAACCATAACGAAGTACTACTCATGAGAGCGGATCAGATCCCCGGCGAAACTCTCCACGTCGGCGATATCATCAAGGTGTTCATCACCGGCGTTTCAAAGGAATACAAGGAGGGTGCAAAGAAGCAGTCCCTGCGCATCACCAGAACGGACAAGGGCCTTATCAAGCGACTGTTTGAGCTGGAATGCCCGGAGATCTATGACGGAACTGTTGAGATCAAGTCGGTAAGCCGCGCACCCGGTTCCCGTTCCAAGATCGCAGTCATCAGCAACGATCCGAACGTTGACGCAGTGGGAGCCTGCATCGGTACTCAGAAGAGCAGGATCAATGCGGTAACTAAGGAGCTGAAGGGCGAAAAGGTGGACGTCGTTCTTTACAGCGAGGATCCGGAGGAGTTCATCAAGCAGGCTCTGAAGCCCGCTGAAGTGCTCCGTGTGGTAATAAACGACCCGAAGGTAAGAGCCTGCAAGGCTATCGTTCCCGACAATCAGCTTTCGCTTGCGATCGGTAACAAGGGTCAGAACGCATTGCTGGCGGCAAAGCTCACCGGCTTCAAGATCGACATAAAAGCAGAGAGCAAGGTAACTCCTGAGGATCTGGAGGTAATCGAATATCCTCCGGAGGAAGAGCCTGAGATTTCCGAGGGCGAGCAGAATGCACAGACCGAAGCCGCAGGCGAGCCTGAGGAGGCTGCCGCAGAGGTTCAGCAGGAGAATTAAGGAGCGTTTTATGCAGGAAAAGCACATTCCGCTGCGTAAGTGCATAGGCTGCGGTGAAATGATAGGAAAAAAAGGCGCTGTGAGGATAGTCCGCAGCAAGGACGGAGAGCTTTCCGTTGACCTCACAGGGAAAAAAGCCGGGCGCGGCGCGTATCTTTGCAGGAGCGTTTCCTGTCTGGAACTTGCCAGAAAGGGCAGAAAGCTGGAACGCGGTCTGAAATGCGCTATACCCGATGAGATATACGAAACTTTAGAGAAGGAGCTGACCTCGGATAAATAAGGAACTTTCGACGATCTGCCTTTGCCGCCGCGCGGGAAAGCTGATACTCGGCTTTGACGCGGTCGTGCAGGAGATTTCCTCGCCGAAATCCAAAGCGGCGGGAATTATTCTGGCGGCGGACGTGTCGCCCAAAACCGAAAAGGAGATCCGCTTTGAGGCGGAAAAACACGGCACTCCGGTCGTTCGCGGCGATTTCTCAATGGACGACGCAAAGGACGCTGTCGGAAAGCGCTCCGGCATCTTTCTGGTGCTGGACGCGGGATTATACGGCTCTATTACAAAACATATTGAAGATAAGTAGTATGGAGGAAAGTTACATTGCCAAACAAAAAATATCGTGTACAGGATATTGCGGCTGATATCGGCGTTGACCGCAGTGAAGTTATAAAGCTCCTTGAGGGGGCGTTTGAGGGCGCAAAGAAAGCGCAGACCTCGCTTACCGATCAGGAGGTAAGCTATGTGCTGGAGGTGTATTCCAAAAGGCACGAGGTAAAGAATTTCGATGAGTATTTCAAGGCTACCGCCGGTCAGAAGACCGAAAAGCCCAAGGAAGAGGAAAAGAAGCCTGCTGCAAAGAAGAAGCCTGCCGCAAAGAAGGAAGAAGCTCCCGCCGAAGCCGCAGCTCCTGCGGAAAAGGCAGAAGAAAAGACTGAACCCAAAACAGAGGTCAAGGCTGAGGTAAATACCGAACCGAAGCCTGAGGTGAAACCTGAGCCTAAGCCCGAAGCAAAGCCGGAGGTCAAGGCAGAAACCAAGCCTGAGCCGAAGGCAGAGGTAAAGCAGGAAGCAAAGCCTGAGCCTAAGCCGGAGGTCAAGCCTGAGCAGAAGCCCGCAGCGGCTAAGCCCAGAACCGAGAATACCGATAAACCGCAGGCAAACCGCGATGGCAAGCCCGGCGACAGATCTCAGTTCAACCGCGACAACAATCGTACCGGCGACCGTCCGCAGAACGGCGGCAGAAACGGCGACAGACCTCAATTCAATCGTGACAATAACAGAAACGGCGACCGTTCGCAGTTCAATAACAACCGCAGCGGCGATCGTCCTCAGTTCAATAACGGCGGCAAGCCCGGCGACAGACCTCAGTTCAGCCGTGACAACAGAAACGGCGACAGGAACGGCTCCAACCGCGATGTACGCAGGGAGCAGGTTAATCCGCTGGCAAGCAGCAAGCCGTCAATGCAGAAGCCGGCTATCGACTCCTCAAAGATCAAGGTGAACACACCTCCCATGCAGAAGCAGAAGGGCGAGGCTGTTCAGCGCGG
>CAMAGG010000141.1 GCA_945833805.1 uncultured Clostridia bacterium
CTCGAACCACATTTAGAAAAGTTTTGCATTGCCCATAACTTAGATGAATCCAAAAGAAATTTTCTTAATTTGCTTCCATCTATAGAGGAAGAGAAAAGAGATTCTTTCATTATTTTAGTTTCGATGATACTTACTGGAGAGCTGCCAAGCAAGATTTGTCCAGGCAACTAAGTTCAATAAGATGGAAAATTTGTTTATGTTTTTGAAAAAAGAAAGGAAATAAGTTATGAAGTACTCAATTGGAAATCAAATTGGCGATGAAGGTGGCTTTGGTTCGGTTCATGTTTGCTCTTCAGAAACAGGAGAAAAATTTGCTGTGAAGATTTTGCAAAAAATGGACAAAAATTCAGTTGACCGATTCACTAAAGAAATTCGCCTTATTATGAAACTTTCTCATCCTAACATTATTAAAATTATAGTGTATAATTTTGAGAGCGAAAAAAAGTTTTATATAATGCCTCTTTATAGTTGCAGCCTAAGAGCGGTTCTTGATGGTTTGTATAACAATTATGACCGACAGTATAAAATCATATCCGGAATATTAAGCGGCGTTGCTTACCTTCATTCAGAGGGAGTATTACATAGGGATTTAAAGCCTGAAAACATCCTTTATAATTCAGATAGTGATATTGTGATAAACGATTTTGGATTTAGCCGAAAAATTGATTCTGATTCAACTCGCCTTACTCATTTCGGTTCTGTCTTTGGCACTATGAATTATATGGCTCCTGAGCAACTTAGAGATGCAAGTAATGTTGACGAAAGGGCTGACATTTATTCGTTAGGCAAGGTGATAGAAGACATTGTTACAAATGGAGGCAAAAACGATATACCTACAGAGGGGTTAAAATATGTGATACATAAATGCACAGAATACAATCCACAAAAAAGATTTAATACTGTATCTGAATTAAAAGATACAGTAGATAATGTATACCAAAATATTTTCGGATTGGCGGAAACTGATGTTATAGATAATCAGCTATTAAATTTACAACTTGGAGTTTTGGATAATTCCTCGGTAATTGAATTAGCTCGACGCTTTATAAATTGCAGTAATAATGACAAGCTGGAAATACTATTTCGTAATATATCAGATTTACAATATGCTTATTTGGAAGAAACAGAACCTCAATTAACAGAGTCACTAATTGAAAGATTTCAAGCGTATTACACATCTCAGTGCTGGGGATTTGGATATACTGACACCATAGGTAATAATTGCAGACGACTGTACAATCTTTCACATAATGTTATAGTAAAAGCAAATCTTCTTTTCACAATTATAGAGGTTGGGATTTCTCATAACAGGTGGCATGTTATGGGTATTGCATCATCTTTATTAACGTCAGCTGTTTCCAGCCTTCCAGAATGCACAGAATTAGCTGTTCTTTTATCAACCAGAAACATTTACTTAAGGAATCTTAATATAAATGAATCAATCCTTCCTTCGTGTTTAAAACAATATTATTAATGGCAATATAGAATTATTTTTTATTTGCTTTTCCCTATAATACTATAATTATGTGATTTTGGCTATGGAAATATAATGAATGACTGGATTAGTACCGGTGGCGTTGATGCCGAGTTGGAGGCAAATTTCTTGAGTGATAACTACAGTAAATACAAGCTGCCCCTCCAATCACGATAAAGTTTTCTTTTTGAGCGCCACATGGGGGGAGCCAAATGCGAATAATCTCAACATTTATGTTATTTTGAATCCCTTCAGATATTATGATTATGCATAATCTACAAAAAAGAAGCGACACCCCCTGTTTTTCGGAGTGTCGCTCTTTTGCATATAGCCGCTTATTCGTCTTGGTTGAATACTTCTTTATCGGATACCAGCTAAGGCGTAGCCGCCTTTGGCAATTCCGCCTCGCCGACACTTCATCTTTTTCACAGATGATTTGCTCGGCAGGTTGAAAGCCGCTTTATGGGAAACACACTAAAGAAAGCACCTTTTTATTTATAAACGATCAGCCGTTGCCCTCTTCAAGGACGTAAATATCGACCTGAACCGCGCCCCAAGCGCAGCTGTCGTAATAATGCTCAGCCATGCTGCCGAAATAAAGATCAACAGCCACTGTGCCGTCCATAAGACCAAGACCGGTGTCCGCAGCGACCGCATAACCGTAAACCTTGCTGCCGTCCTGAGCAACAATGTAAAGCTTGCTGCCGTAGGGAATAACGTTCGGATTAACCGCACAAGTACCGATCTCCGCAATTCTGCCGCTTGCAGTCCTTGCTCCGTAGCCAGCGGTATAAGCGGTTGATTTACCGGAAACGACGCGGGTATAGCTTTCAGGAATACCGTTCACCAGAGTGATCGCGTCCGGATCGTCCATTTTGGAATAGGGAGTTGCAAGCGCAGTGCCGCGCTCAATAACTTCGGTCACAGGCTGCCGGGTGATTTCTTCACTCAGAAGCTCCTTCTCGGTGAGCTTTCCGTCAACGTATTTCTCCTTGACGGTGTATTTCCGCTCGCCGGGAACGCCTTCGGTTATCTCATTTTCAGTCCCGATAACAAGATTCGTGTTGTCGGTGTACTCGGTGTCGAAATCGACCTGCGAGGTGCTTTCCCGTGTGACATACTCAACACGGGTCACGGTGATCTCCATGCCCTCGTAAGCCTTGTCGGAAAGACCGCAGGAAACCTCGTCAAATTCTCCGAGCTTTATGCCCGCCTTTTCAAGCACGTCGGCAACCGATCCGTCAACTAGGGAAACCGTGGAAGTATTCCCATCAGCGGTAACGCTTACGTCAAATGCGCGGTAGATAGTGATATATGCCGTGTTGCTGCTGGTTTCCTCGTAGGAAACCTTGTCGTTTGCGCTGAGGCTGTAATTTCCCAGCTTAAGAATTGCGTAGACATCGGTCTCAGAGGTCATGATCTCTCTGGTAACGCCGTTGTCAGTGATGTAGACCTTATCCTTGAAGTAGATAGAACCGGTCATCAGTGCCACCATAAAGATCGTGGCGGCGAAGATTGCAGCCTTGATGAGCTTGCCTTTAAAAATAAGGCGATTCATTTTAGCGTTAATTATCTGCGGTTTCATATTTGCCTCCTGAGCAGTTACCCATGCCGTCCCGGCATTGTGGAAAGCGTCGGTCAGATCCAGAGCTGAAACAGCTCATGGATATGTTTCGTTTTTCCTTTATCCCCGAAGCCCGACGCTAAGAGCCGCCGAGATCCGGGTGTAACTTCCTTACAGCGGGAAAGCTTTGGGGAAAGCTCTCCGCTGAAAAGCAAACGCACTGTCCCCAACAGAGCATTGCAGTATCGAAGCCTATTTCTATATCTTTTCCCCGCTAAGGCGGAGAACAGGCTTCATGGAACGTGATCTGTACAAAAGCAGCAAAAGAATGCTGCGTCGGAGCATTTCGCTCTGACGGTTTGTATTATAGCCCTTTTCTTCGTTAATGTCAAACGAAAGGAAGTTCACATTTTTGTAAAAGTTGCACAAAGCATATTTGTAACCATTTTGTAATCTTTCGATTATAAGCCGGTAAAATGTAAACATTTGTAATTTAATCGAAATCTTTTTGTAATATTCACTAAAATTCAAGCTTCAAAAAACGCCGTCATTTTTAATAAAGTTCAACCAATCCTATATAGCTATATTAGTGCATAATTGCCATGAAAACACCTCAAAGTTACATTTCAAGCTATAGTATTTACATAAGAATGCGGGTTTATTTAATATGGGGGTGACAAATCTGACGATGTGTGGTATAATAAACGCATAGCATTAACAGCAGTCTATATCAACTGCATGATATATATATTTATATAGTACAGAGAAAGGAAATAGGGAAATGAGTTATGAAAAATCCTGCGGAGCAGTCGTATATCGAAAGCACCACGGGAATACGGAGATACTGCTGATAAAGCACGTTCGATCCGGCTGCTGGTCGTTTCCTAAGGGACACATGGAGCAGGGCGAGAGCGAGATCCAGACGGCGGTGCGGGAGATAAAGGAGGAAACCAATATAGATGTATCAATAGACGACGCGGCATTCCGGGAAGCGGTGATCTTCAACCCGCGGCGGGATATAACAAAGGAAGTGGTATATTTCCTTGCCCGGGCGGTAAGCTTTGAATGTATACGTCAGGAGGAGGAAATATCGGAAGTCCGTTGGGTGGAGATAGGTCAGGCGGCTGCGCTGCTGTCCTATGACAACGACCGTCTGCTGGTCAATAAAGCAAAGGCATTTCTTTCGCTGACAAAGATCTGAATTATCTGGAAAAAATTTAAATAAAATCTGCAACCTTTTCCTGTTCTGCCGGGTATTATTTACAGATGGGCGGAAAAGCCCGAACGACAAATTGATTGAGGAGGTTTTCGCAATGAAAAAAAGAACACTTGCGGCGGCTATGGCGGCAGTAACAGCGCTGACTTCGACAAGTATCTGCGCATTCGCAGAGGGTCAGGACAGCAAAGCGCTGGCTTCTGCAATAACTGTTGCAAAGACAAGGCTTGATATCCCGGAAGAGCTTTCGGAATTCAGCTATAACGTCATAAACAGAAATCTGAACAACACCTATCAGCTTACATGGAGCACTCCGGGAAACGCCGAGGAATACAAAAGCGTGACCGTATATGTTTCCGGCAGCATTATCACGTCCTATTATTCCAGCGATTATGGATATTCAAACAGCGACGGAAAACTGGCTAAGCTGTCCGGCGACCAGCTTTACGAAAAGGCAAAGCAGCTTATAAAGGAAATAGATCCCACTGTTGCCGGCGTTATCGAGCTTGACCGTGACAGTCTTAATATCAGCACCTACTGCGACCGCGCTGAGTTTTCCTTTGTAAGAGTAAGGAGCGGAGTTCCGGTACAGAACGACGCAGGTTCTATCGTGCTGAACAAAAATACCGGCGAACTGATCGCTTTCAGCCTGAACTGGCATCAGAATGCGATGTTCAAGGACGCAAAGAATGCGATCTCCCCTGACGAGGCAAAAGAAAAGTACGCCGAGATGATAAACATTCAGCCGCAGTATGAGTTCTACTACGATTGGGAAAGCAAGGAGATGAAATCGCGGCTGGTATATGTTCAGTCCGACTACGGCGAGATCAACGCTTTCACCGGAAACAAGAGCGATTTCTCCGCAGACGGCTATTATGACATGAACGGGGGAATAACCACCGATGACGCCGCAGAGGAAGACTCCGCGGACAAGGGAAACGGCGGCTATGATTTCACCGAGCAGGAAAAAGCGGAGCTTGACAAGAACCTCCCCTACGCAAGCGAAGCCGCAGTGAAGAAGCTGCTCCAGAGCGACCCCTACCTCACCTATAAAACGGATATGGAGCTTAGCTATTCCGACCTTTATAAAGTAACTGTCGGTGATGATGTAAAATACTATTACAGCGCCAGCTTCACCAACGCGGACTGGGGCAACGAGTGGGAAGATCCTATGCCCGTCTATGACGAGTGGGAAGACGAGGTAGACGTTGAGGTAGACTATGCAGAGGAGGAATTAAAGGAATATCAGCAGGTAAACATCTGCGTTGACGCCGAAAGCGGTCAGATACTCAGCTATTACTACTCAGACAGCGCGTACCAGCAGAGCAGCAGCTACGATTCAGCTAAGGCGGATCAGCTTGCGCAGAAGATCGCCAAGAAGTATTCCGGCGACAAGTACAACGAATTCAGCGATTATTCTTCCTATGTAGGAAGCTGGACTAACGATGTGGATAAAAAGACCTACTACTGGGGCAGCGACCACAGCTGGACAAGATACGCGAACGATATCAAGGTTGCCGGCGACAGCATAAGCATAAGCTTCAACGCAGATATGCAGCTCACCAGCTACCAGATAAACTATACCGATATTCCCCTTGCCGACCCGGAGGGAATGCTCACCACAAAGCAGATGATGAACAAGTTCTGGGAATACAGCGACCTTGATATGTATTACCTCGCAAAGCTTAACAACAAGGTCACAAAGACGGTTCTGGTCTATGGAACTGATTACAACCTCTATGCAGACGCATTCACCGGCGAACCGGTTTACAGCTATTATCAGAAGCAGGAAAACGACCTCAGCGGCATAAAGGACAAAAAGCTGCTCAGTATGGCAAATAAGCTGGACGACCACGGAATAATCATCTCAACAAAGAAATTCAGCGAAAACGATCCGGCAACGTCAGCCGTTTTTGAAAACCTTATCGGTCTGAGCATCAGCGACGACAGCGAGAACAGCAGCAAGCTGACCCGTGGCGAGGCAATGGTATTATTCACCCGTTCTGTCTGTGGAGATACCGTTCCGTCAATCAAGGGCATCTTCAAGTCGCCGTTCAGCGATGTTTCCGATGATGATGAAAACGTAGGCTATTATGCCATTGCATACGGTCTGGGAGTTGTAAGCGGGGATAAGCTAAATCCGGACGATTATTTCACAATGGGCGATATGATAGAAATGGTTTATACATTGTATTCGATGTAATAAACCGGGCTTAAATACGGGGTTTAAATAGAAATGCGCCCTCTGCTTTCCGGCAGGGGGCGCGGTTATTTCATCTCGGCGATGTATTTTTTTATACACATGAGTAGTTA
>CAMAGG010000142.1 GCA_945833805.1 uncultured Clostridia bacterium
GCATGAAAACCGTTCACTACGGAAGCAGACTATATTCTGTCGCATGGGAAAGTAACCCGGATATTTCCGGAACAATAGGCGTTGAAGCCGCGCTGCTTTGAGCAAAAAGCAGGCGGCTTTTTTCATTATTCAAAGCAAATTACATGACATCAGGTATTTTTTTTCAGTAATTTGGAAAAGTAATAAAACGGATCCTTCTGATCTTTTCAAAGGTGATAATTTATTCCGATATACAGAAAGGAAATACCAACGTGAAAGACAAGATATTTGGAGTACTTCAGCGGGTCGGGCGCTCGTTCATGCTGCCTATCGCAATACTTCCTATCGCGGGACTTCTTCTTGGAATAGGAAGCTCCTTCACAAACGCCACCACGCTTGAAACCTACGGTCTGACCGGGGTCATCAAGGAGGGCGGAGTATTATACACTATCCTTGATATAATGAGCAAGACCGGCAGCGTTGTTTTTGACAATCTTCCGCTGCTGTTCGCAATGGGCGTGGCTATCGGCATGGCGAAAAAGGAAAAATCCACCGCCGCGCTTTCCGCCGCAGTTGCTTATCTCATCATGAACACCACGATCAGCGCACTGATAGAATCAAACGGCGGAGCGGGAGCAATGGCGCCTAATTCCACCTCCACAGTGCTTGGAATAACAACGCTGCAAATGGGAGTTTTTGGCGGTATTATCGTAGGTCTTGGAGTTGCGGCGCTGCACAACAGATTTTACAAGATACAGCTTCCGCAGGTACTTTCGTTCTTCGGCGGAACAAGATTTGTGCCGATAATAAGCAGCGTTGTATATCTTGCGGTGGGAATTTTAATGTTCTATGTCTGGCCCATTGTTCAGAGCGGTATTGCGCAGCTCGGAAAGCTTGTGCTTGAGTCGGGATATGCCGGAACGTGGATCTACGGAATTATCGAAAGGGCTCTCATTCCGTTTGGACTTCATCATGTGTTCTACATGCCGTTCTGGCAGACGGAGCTTGGCGGGTCAATGATCATTGACGGAGTTGCTGTTCAGGGAGCGCAGAATATTTTCTTTGCCGAGCTTGCTTCCGGAACCACCGAGCATTTCTCGGCAGCTGCCACAAGATTTATGTCGGGAAAATTCCCATTCATGATCTTCGGACTTCCGGCGGCTGCGCTGGCTATGTATAAGGCTGCTCGCCCCGAAAAGAAAAAGCAGGTTGGGGGTCTGCTGCTCTCTGCCGCGCTGACATCAATGATCACAGGTATCACAGAGCCGCTGGAATTTACTTTCCTGTTCGTTGCTCCGCTCATGTATGCGGTTCATTGCGTGCTTGCCGGTCTTTCCTATATGCTTATGCACATTCTGAATGTAGGCGTTGGAATGACATTTTCCGGCGGACTTATCGACCTCACGCTTTTCGGAGTGCTTCAGGGCAACGACAAGACCAACTGGCTGTGGATAATTGCCGTTGGAGCTTTGTATGCAGTAGTTTATTACTTCCTGTTCTATTTCATGATAACAAAGCTTGATTTGAAAACCCCCGGCAGAGAGCCTGAGGGCGAGGAAACAAAGCTTTACACCAGAAAGGACGTTGACGCACGGAATAAGGCTAACAAATCAAACGCGCTGACCAGCGCTCTTGTGCTGAAGGGTCTTGGAGGAAAGGAGAATATTTCCGATCTTGACTGCTGCGCAACAAGGCTTCGGGTAACGGTGAATGATCCCTCGCTCACCGACGAGGGCACGCTCAGACAGAGCGGCGCTTCCGGAGTTATCAAAAAGGGCAATGGTATTCAGATCGTATACGGTCCGCAGGTTTCGGTCATAAAGTCAGATCTTGAGGATTTTATGGATTCACCGGAGTCCGACCGGCTGGATAAATTCCTGTCGCAAAATCAAAACGCAGACGCTGCACCGGAAGAAGAAACGCGCTCCGGAAAAATCACAGGTGAAACGGTGCTTTCCGCGCACATGAACGGAATTGCAGTCCCTTTGCCCGAGGTGGAGGACGATGTGTTCTCGCAGGGAATACTTGGCGGCGGAGCGGCTATACGCCCGGCGGAAGGAAAGCTTTATTCTCCTTGCAGCGGAGTTGTCCAAATGGTAGCCGACACCAAGCACGCGGTGGGAATTCTATCTGACGACAATGCGGAGATCCTGCTGCATATAGGAATAGACACCGTAAAGCTTGGCGGGAAGTTTTTCACGACCCATGTCAAGGAGGGCGACCGGGTCAATACCGGGGATCTGCTGGTGACCTTTGACATCGACGAGATCCGTAAAGCCGGCTATAATACGGTCACTCCCATGCTGATAGGAAATACGGACGATTATGCAGAGTTGAGCCTTTCCGCAGAGGGCAATATTACCGCAGGAAGCGGATTTCTTGTTTTGATCCCCAAGAAGTGATATAAAAAAACACGGCATCATCCGCATCGGACTGGTGTCGTGTTTTGGTTACGCTGTACTTGGTCTGATAAGCTTTAAGTTGTATAGCGAAATCCTTGACAGAATAACATAATATGAGTATAATAATAGAGTATTATCAAAGCACCGGCGTATGAATTATCCAGAGTTTCAGCCGGTTCAGTATTATAGACAAGTCAAAGGAGCAGAGAATGAAAGAAGAAATATCTCTTGAGGAGCTGAGAGAACTTCCCGGAGAAAGCTATACAATAATTGATATAAGGGACAGCTATGCCTTTGAGCTGGGGCATATTGACGGTGCGGTAAATATTCCGGCAGAGGGTCTTGACGAAAGCGATCTGCCGCAGGACAAGCAGCTTGTGATCTGCTGCCGCAGCGGAATAATCAGCGAGGACGCCGCCGAGCGCCTGAGGGAGCGTGGAATGAACGCCGTAAATCTTGAGGGAGGATACGTCCGCTGGCTTGGCGAGAAGATACGGCTGGAGAGCAGCGCTTCAAAGGCTGAGGAAATCGAACGAAGCATCAGGAAGAAATTCCACCGCACGATATTCAGTAAATTCACCAAAGCGATCACAGAATACGAGCTGGTGAAGCCGGGGGATAAAATTGCGGTATGTATTTCCGGCGGTAAGGATTCCATGCTTATGGCGAAGCTTTTTCAGGAGCTGGAGCGGCACAGAAAGTTCCAGTTCGGGCTTGTGTTTCTGGTTATGGATCCCGGATATAGCAGTGAAAACCGTGCTATAATCGAGGGCAACGCACGGCTGATGAATATTCCGGTCACTTTTTTTGAAACGGATATCTTCAACTCAGTTTATAATGTCAAGAACAATCCCTGTTACCTGTGCGCCCGAATGAGGAGAGGTCATCTTTACAGCAAGGCAAAGGAACTTGGCTGCAATAAGATCGCTCTGGGACATCATTTTGACGATGTTATCGAAACTATTCTCATGGGTATGCTGTATGGCGGTCAGGTGGAAACAATGATGCCGAAGCTGCACAGCGCGAATTTTGAGGGAATGCAGATAATCCGCCCCATGTATTATGTGAGGGAAGCCGAGATCAAGCACTGGGCAGCATACAACGGACTGAGCTTTATTCAGTGCGCCTGTCGTTTTACAGATACCTGCACCACCTGCAATCCTAACGGCGAAACAAGATCCAAACGTCAAGAGGTCAAGCAGCTTATCTCGCAGATCGCAAAGGATAATCCGCAGATAGAGATGAATATTTTCAGAAGCGTGGAAAACGTAAATCTGAATAAGATCGTGTCATATAAATCCAACGGAGTTGTTCACAGTTTCCTTGATGGGTATGACGATTAAGGCGACACCGCATAATTATTGTCGTGCGATTGCGCAGTTAGTTGAACAATATTGCGTGATATTGTCAATATCCCTTGACACATCTTCTACCCAAAATCCAAAATTGCTTGGAAATCAGCTCTTCGAAATGGATATTTATTCCATTTTGGGAGCAGCCGTCAGGCGCCTGAAACGAATGATTCATAGTACCTTTTTCATTTAACAGCGGGCGGAAGTCCTCCGTTAGCCGAGCATATCCTGCGGTTGTTCCAATAGCTCATATAATACCGCCAGATCATTGTTTTCAACTCGGCTACTGTGTAATCTTCGGACTTTCTGTTTCTGCTGTAAAACAGTTCTTCCTTCATTCTTGCCCACATACTCTCGCATCGGGCGTTATCGTGACATCTTCCTCCGGCACTGTTCATGCTCTGAACAAATCCGACATGTTTCAGTACTTCTCTGTACTTTTCACTTGTATACTGGCTGCCTCTGTCTGAATGCAGAATTGCACCCTTCAATCCGGGATAGGACTTAACAGCATTTTTTACTGTTTCTACGCACAATTCTGTTTTGGTACATCTTCGATGTCGCGTTGTGACATATCTTTGGCGTACATTTGCATGATTTTCTGTTCGATCTCGTCGGTTCTTGTCTGTCGCTTTTCATTGACTTTTGGCTCAAACTCGCCGTTTCTGTCGCGCGGAACTGCGATCTCGCACTCGCCGTAATCGCTGATTATTGTCTTTTTGCCGAAACCAATTCCGCCTGCTGCCCTATGTTGTGCGGCGTCCATGCCGCACTTTTGGGGCAGCTGCGCAAACATCCTGTTTGCGGCTGTTTCCGGAGTTGTTTCCGGCTACGGAATTCTTCTCGTAGCCGAGATGTTCGTCCATTTCTGCCTCAAGCATCTGCTCGATTGTTCCGGCGAAAAGCCGTTTCAGTTTTGCCTGAATATCTCCCGTTGCTCAGATAAACAAGTTTATCTGGCAGTCCGCCATCAGCAGTTTTACCAGTTCCATCTCTCTTTCGTCTAATCCGTGTGTTCTTTTCATATGCTATACCTGCAGTATTTCAATCTGCAAAGCCTTTCTTGCTAATTGAAACTGCCTGATATGAATATCGTTATATACACGATAGCCGTTCGCTTTTCGCATAGGCTTTGCGATAAGTCCCCATTCTTCATACATTCTTACTGTGTTAGGGTGCAGTCCGACGATTTTGGCAATCTGGCTTGTGGAGTAGGCGGTGTCGTTTGGTTTATTCATATTCACTCCCTTACGTTCATAATCGCTGTACTTTCAAATTTACAACAAACCGAATGATTGTTGTCGATGAGATAATTATATCACATTCTACAAAAATATACAAGGGTATCTCGGCTTTCTTCAATTTAGTTTCCGAAACGTAGAAAAAGGAGATTTCAACAACAAGGGAATAGCCGCATATAATAAAGCAAATCCCCCAAAAACCTGTGACAGATTTTCGGGGGCAATTTATTTGCTGGCTACAAATTGGCTACAACCTATAAGCCATTTGCAACTACTTCATATTTTCAGATTTCGGTATCAAAACGGTATCAGAGAGCCGTTTGAAGCCCGCTAAGCCGCATTGTTGTGCGGAATTTTCGAGGGTGGCGATTATTCCCACTCGATTCAGGTAGCCGTGATTTTGGTATCAGCCCTTGATATAATGCGCTTTATTCGCACCGAACCGCACATTTTGACTGCATTTTTCGTATTATCTATTTTTTTGAGGTCAAAGTGAGGTCACAGTTCAGAGAATAGTATTGACACCATAGCAGATACTTTTATAAGGAAACAATTTATTGTAGTACCAATTATTCGTATTGTCTAGATATTTTTTAACTATTTTCTGTTTTCGTGAGAAATACTTGACTCTTTTTCTAAAATGTGTTATAATAAAATGAATCGGACAGATTGGTACAACATATAGAGGTTGATTTCTCAATGGTCACTTAATAATAAGCTATGGAAATGTTCGTGTAATAGTGTTTACAACGCTTTCTATCAGATGTGTATAGTTCTTCCTAGTGTTATTATAAAGGAAGCCGTAAGTGAGCTTGAAATCATAGTCATCCCACACGATATTGTTACGGAAGAGCTTAAAGCAGTGGCAGATAAAACGAGTATTACTCCCGAGAATTTGGTGTCTGCTATAACGGCTTATATGCTTGGGTTTAGTAGCTATAAGGAATTTGCGAAGTGTGACGTTTTGGAGTGGTAAATTAAAATGAAAAAGATGATGTCAATTATCAAACTAAACATAAAGATCGCATTTTGTAAGTTTTGGTCTGTTCTTGGCATAGTGTTTACAGTAATTTCTATGTTTTTATGTTTTCTCTCTTGGGAAGACTTTTCTAATCCCAATTTGTGCTGTAGATTAATTGTTTTAGCTATAGTCATTGTTTCTTCGTTTTTTATATCGCTAATTATAGTTGTAGCAACATCGACTCGTACAGTTTGGGAAAATGGTTCTGGAAAAGTTGTGATAAAGTACGGGGATTTGATGAAGATTGGGTTTTCCAAGAAACCGAAAAGCAATCAAGTCGTTGTGGTACCAGTTAATACACATTTTGATACTATAGTGGACGAAAATATAAGTGATGTAAGTAATCCGCTTGTATCGTCTAATACGTTACACGGGCAATGGTTAAAGAAAATGTACAACACGATGACTAGTGAAGAACTTAATTCAAAAATACAAGAAAATCTACATACACAAGGAATTGCTTTTTCTTCAATTGACCGCCCTCGTGGGAATACGGACGAGTATCCTAG
>CAMAGG010000143.1 GCA_945833805.1 uncultured Clostridia bacterium
GCTGTTAAAGGCGGCGATAAGATTATGATTGCGGCTCTCCTAAAGCGACGAGAGCCTCTTGGAATAGTGGAATGAGTTGGGTGGGTAAATCTCCTGCGGCTACAAAATAGGTGGGCAGCTTAAATATAATGCATAGCCACTTGCATTTTACGACGGCTAAAATGTTATGCTTGACAAACTTTACCTTTCTGTGTTATACTATTTTTGGTTAGCAGAAACTAATCGGATGGAGGTATAAAATGAGCGTAGTTGTATTAGGCGGCAATGACCGCATGGCAACGCGGTATAAGGATATCTGCGAGTCATATAAATGTAAGGCGAAGGTATTTACGCAGATGCCCTCGGACTTTGAGAGCAAGCTGGGTACTCCCGATCTTATGGTGGTATTCACGAACACCTGCTCCCACAAAATGGTGAACAGCGTGAACCAGAAGTCCCGCAAGCATGACATTCCTGTCGCAAGAATACATAATGCCAGCGTTGCTGCGTTGAAAAGCGTTTTGGAGCAGTATTGCGTTTGAGTTTTGCATGCGAGTTAGTTAAAACTAATTACACCGGAGGTGAATATATGTCGGATACAGAACGCAGAAATTTTGGACATCTGCTTGCGTACCATACTGCGCCCACGCTGCTGGGAATAAAGTGCGCGAGCCTTTTATCGCTGTCACGAAGGGAATTTGATGTAGACGAAAATTCCTGCTATTTCAACCGCAGAACTGCTGCAAAGGGATTGAAAAGCCGGGTGCTGTGCAGCTGCGGAGGAAGAGTTCTGCTTCTGGTTTATAGTGAAACACTTCTGGAAAAGCGCCTGTCTGACAGCGAGGTGCGAAAGCTCTTGAAGCGGTTCGGCTACGGCGAAAATTTAACGTTGGAGGAATGTCTTGACCGACTTTCGCAGAGAATACAGGAGAACGGCGAGTTCCCGCACGAAATAGGCTTGTTCCTTGATTATCCTGTGGAGGACGTGGTGGGATTTATTCGTCACAAGGGCAATAATTACAAGCTGTGCGGCTGCTGGAAGGTTTACGGCAGCGAGGAATCAGCGCGCAGGACATTCGCAAATTACGATAAGTGCAGGAAATACCTGTGCAATAAATTAAACGAGGGCGCTGACATCTATCAGGCTCTTAAGATATCATAAGGAGGTTTTTTATGAAAACAGCAGTTATTTATTGGAGCGGAACGGGCAACACCGCAGCAATGGCGAAAGCGGTCGCAGAGGGTGCAGGTGCGGAGCTGTTCAGCGTTCCTGATTTTAAAGGAAGTATTGCAGATTATGACGCAGTTGCGTTCGGCTGCCCCGCTATGGGTGCAGAGGTGCTTGAAGAAACGGAGTTTGAGCCGTTCTTTATGGGCATTGAGAGTCAGCTTTCGGACAAGAAGGTCGCTCTTTTCGGCTCTTACGGCTGGGGCGACGGCGAATGGATGAGGACTTGGGAGGAGCGTGTGAAAAAAGACGACTCAGTTCTTGTAAACGGCGAGGGGCTTATCGTGAACGAAACCCCCGATAACGCAGACCTTGAGCAATGCAAAGAGCTTGGAAGAGCGCTTACAAAAGTATAGTGATTTTTAACAAACCGGTTATATATGGCTAACCCTTGTTTTGTTAAGGCTTACAAATCTGAAACAACCCCTTGACAAAACTTAGAAAAAGGAGTATCATAGCTTATGGTTAGCAAACGCTAACCATAAGCTTAATGTAATAGTTAGCCATATCTAACTTGAAAGGAGCGAATTATGATGCCGCTTATTCTTGCGAATACAGGCGAAGAAAACATTATAAAAAAGGTGGGTGGAAGCCCTGAAACACGCAAGTTCCTTGAAAATCTAGGTTTCGTGGCGGGAGGTACGGTCACCGTCATCAGCGAGATAAGCGGGAACGTTATTGTGAATGTCAAGAATTCAAGGGTTGCCGTTTCAAAGGAAATGGCGCAGAAAATCATGGTTTAGGAGGCAGTTATGAGCACACTTAGAGAAGCGAAAATCGGTCAGACCGTCACGGTCAAGAAGCTGAACGGCGAGGGCGCGATAAAGCGCCGTATCATGGACATGGGAATCACAAAGGGTGTTGAAATCACCGTCCGCAAGGTAGCGCCGCTTGGCGACCCCGTGGAGGTCACAGTGCGCGGTTATGAGCTTTCCCTGCGGAAAGCGGACGCGGAAATGATTGAAACCGTTTGATTTTGCACAAGAGTTAGTTTTATCTAACATAAGAAAGGATTTGTTACTATGGGAATAAAAATTGCGCTTGCGGGAAATCCGAACGCAGGCAAAACAACGCTGTTCAACGCGCTGACCGGCTCTAATCAGTTCGTCGGAAACTGGCCGGGCGTTACCGTCGAGAAGAAAGAGGGAAAGCTGAAAGGTCACAAGGACGTTATTATCACCGACCTGCCGGGAATTTATTCGCTGTCGCCTTACACCCTTGAAGAAGTCGTGGCGCGTAACTACCTTATCGGCGAGCGTCCCGACGCAATTCTGAACATAATCGACGGCACGAACCTTGAACGTAACCTCTATCTGACAACACAGCTTGTGGAGCTTGGAATCCCGGTTGTGTGCGCCGTCAACATGATGGACGTAGTGCGCAAAAACGGCGACAAAATAAACTTTGAGCAGCTTTCCGCGGAACTCGGCTGCAAGGTCGTTGAGATATCCGCGCTGAAAGGCACAGGGGTCATGGAAGCCGCCGAAGCCGCTGTCGAAGCCGCAAACTCCAAAGTTCCGGCGATACCCCGCCACAAATTCTGCGGCTGCGTGGAACACGCTATCGCGCACATTGAAGAAGCAGTCCTGCACGATTCCCCCGAGGAACAGCAGCGTTGGTACGCGATAAAGCTGTTCGAGCGCGACGAAAAGGTATACGAAGCGCTGAACCTCTCCGAGGAGAAAAAGGCGCATGTCGAAGCCGATATTGCCGCCGCCGAAAAGGAAATGGACGACGACAGCGAGAGTATAATCACCAACGAGCGCTACATTTACATAGCAGGAATAATCAAGGACTGCCAGAAAAAGAAGCACAAGGGTTTGACGGTTTCGGACAAAATCGACAAGGTTGTTACCAACCGAATTTTGGCGCTGCCGATTTTCGCGGTGGTAATGTTTATCGTGTACTTCATCTCTGTCACGACCGTGGGAACATGGGTCACTGACTGGACTAATGACGGGCTTTTCGGCGACGGTTTCCACCTGTTCGGAATAGGCTCAACCGAGTATGACGACGCAACCTCGGCTTATGCGGAGGAGAACATTTTCACGGACGAAGTTCTTGTTCTGGCGCAGTCCGCTGCGGACGCAGGCGTTATCGGCGCGGAGGACATTCTCGGCGCGGTTGAGGAAGCGGATTTCGGCGCGTTTGACGAGGCTCTTGGCTCTTATGGCGACAGCCTTGCAGAAGCCGGATTTGACGTTGCCGCACTGGTCGAAGAACCTATGGATGAACTTCCCACTGCGGAAGATTACGGCGTGTGGGTGCCGGGAATTCCTGTTATTATCGGAAATGCTCTTGAAGCTGTTGATTGTGCCGAGTGGCTGCAAAGTCTTATCATTGACGGCATTGTTGCGGGTGTTGGCGCTGTTCTCGGATTTGTACCGCAGATGTTAGTGCTGTTCATTTTCCTCGCGTTCCTTGAAAGCTGCGGCTACATGGCAAGAATCGCATTTGTTATGGACAGGATTTTCCGCAAATTCGGTCTGTCGGGCAAGTCATTTATTCCTATGCTTATCGGCACGGGATGCGGCGTTCCGGGAATTATGGCAAGCCGCACAATCGAAAACGAGCGTGACCGCCGAATGACTATCATGACCACAACGTTCATTCCCTGCGGCGCAAAAATGCCGATAATCGCGCTTATTGCGGGCGCTCTTTTCGGAAATGCGTGGTGGGTAGCTCCGAGCGCGTATTTCATAGGCGTTGTGGCGATAATCGTTTCCGGTATCATGCTGAAAAAGACAAAGATGTTCGTGGGCGACCCTGCTCCCTTTGTAATGGAACTTCCCGCATACCACTTACCGACTGTGGGCAATATTCTGCGTTCCATGTGGGAGCGCGGTTGGTCGTTCATCAAGAAAGCCGGAACAATAATTCTGATGTCCTCGGTAATTATCTGGGCGGGTTCTGTGTTCGGAAATCTTCTGGACGGCGGATTCGGGTTCAGCACTGAACTTGAGCTGAACGACAGCATTCTCGGCATTATCGGCGGGGCTATCTGTTGGATATTCGCGCCGCTTGGCTTCGGCGAGCCTACCGCCGCAATTGCGACTATTATGGGACTTGTCGCAAAGGAAGAGGTTGTGGGTGTATTCGGTGTGCTGGACTTTATGGGAATGTCGGCGCTTGCCGATTACTCGTTCCTTGTGTTCAATCTGCTGTGCGCGCCCTGCTTCGCGGCTATTGGCGCAATCAAGCGTGAGATGAACAGCGCAAAGTGGACGTGGTTTGCAATCGGCTATCAGTGCGGTTTTGCGTATGCGGTTGCGTTGATGATTTATCAGTTCGGTCTGCTGTTCACGGGCGCTGTAAATGTTGTCGGACTTATCTTTGCGGTGCTTGTGTTGGCATTCATGGTATTCATGTTGGTAAGACCGTATAAGGAAAGCACAAAGCTCACAGAAAAGGTAAGAGTTTAATTTAGGCGATACCGCCGCGCCTGTTATGCGGGCGCGGCGGTTCTTCTGAAAGGCGGTTTTTATGTCAACTGTAATTATTGCATTGGTCGTCGCGGCTGTTCTGTTCCTCGCAGGGAGAAAGCTGTGGAAAGACAAACGGGCAGGCAAGTCCCTCTGCGGCGGTAAATGCTCCGGCTGCCCGAACTGCTGCTCCTGTCATAAGGAACACGCAAAATGAGCGAGAACATACAACTCACCTACGCGCAGAAAAAGTATCTGTTCGCGATTTATAAACTCGGTCAGAACGGCGGTGTGGTGAAGTCCTCGGACGTTGCAAAGCTCGTTGGCGTAACCAAAGCCAGCACCGCAATAATGACCGAAAGGCTGGTGGAAAGCGGCTTTATTGAAAAGGAACATTACGGCAGAATAGAACTCACCGAAAGCGGAATTAAGGCGGCGAACCCGATATTTACCAACTGCGTGATTATCCGGGATTTCCTCGAAAACACCCTCGGTCTGGACGAAAAAACCGCTGATGAGGATGCGGTGCAGTTATCCGTTCACGCTTCGGAGAAAACCTTAAATCGCCTTTCGGAATACATTCTGGGGAGATGATCACGTGACTACCGGAATAATCATTTCAGTGCTTGTCGTTGTATGCTTTATTGCTGTGAGAACTTACGTTAAAAAGCTGGCGCACGGCTGCTGCGGAGCTGGCGGCGACAAGGAGCGAAAAATCGCTGAAACCGCCGATTTGTCGGACTGCAAATACAGATACACCGTAAAAATTGTCGGAATGACCTGCAAAAACTGCGCAGCGAGAATTGAAAACGCGTTCAATCGGCAGGAGGGCATTTTCGCACAGGTGGACTACAAAAGCGGCATAGCAGAAATTTCCGCAAAAGAGCCGCTGCCCGAAATTGTCATTCGTCAAAGGATTGTAGGGCTTGGCTATTCGGTGGAGGGTATAAAACAAAATGAGCTGTGAATGTGAGCTGAATTACGAATACCACGAGTTTGTGGACTGCATAACCTCCGCGCTGGACGCCCGCGACCCTTACACCGGAAATCATTCCCGACGGGTCAGTGATATGGCGTGTTTTCTGTGCGTGAAGTTGGGGCTGTCCGACCGCGAAACGCAGGAAATACATATCGCAGGACATCTCCACGACATTGGTAAGATAGGCATTCCCGACCGGGTACTGCTGAAGCCGGACAAGCTGAACGACGAGGAGTGGGAGCTGATGAAGCAGCACCCGAAGATAGGCGCGGATATACTCTTAAAATCGCAGCAGTTCGCCCGTATCTCCGCAATAATCCTTCACCACCACGAGCGCTGGGACGGCAATGGCTACCCCTACGGCGCAAGGGGCGAGGAAATACCGCTGGGCGCACGGATAATTGCAGTATGTGATTCGATAGACGCTATGGCGTCTGCAAGAGCCTACCGCAAGGCTTTGCCGCTGGAGATATGCCGTTCGGAAATAGAGCGCAATTCCGGTATAATGTATCAGCCTGAGATAGCACAGACGGCGCTGGAAAACTGGGCAGAGCTTACCGAAGATTACTAAGGCAACACCGCACAATCATACAAATGATAATTCGGAATAGAAGAACATTCAGTGAATGTATATATCAACCCTAAAATGTCTGCTGAGGCGCACTGAATCATGCTGCCAGACAAGGTCTGTCAGCCAGAATCAGATTTGCCAGCGCAAACATCATATTCAATTTTGCCGTCTGTTTTCGCAGACCTCGATAGCGTGTTTTTCGATACCGAAGTTGTTTCTTGACCACTGCGAAAACATGT
>CAMAGG010000144.1 GCA_945833805.1 uncultured Clostridia bacterium
GTTGACATTTTTGTTGCCGGAGTAGGTACATGCGGGACTGTCAGCGGTGTGGGCAAGTACCTCAAGTCCAAAAATCCTGATGTTAAGGTGGTTGCGGTTGAGCCGAAAAGCTCTCCGGTACTCTCCGAGGGCAAGGCTGGTCCGCACAAAATTCAGGGAATCGGCGCAGGCTTCGTTCCGGAAACGCTGAATACATCAATTTACGACGAGATAATCACTGTTGAAAACGAGGACGCATTCGCAACAGGCAGAAAGATCGCAAAAACTCAGGGTGTGCTTGTGGGAATTTCCTCTGGCGCAGCTATGTGGGCAGCTATCCAGCTTGCCAAGCGTCCCGAGAACAAGGGAAAGAACATCGTTGTTCTTCTTCCCGATACCGGCGAGAGATACCTCTCCACCGCAATGTTTGCTGAGTAACCTCCAATTATCATAGACTCTTTCTTTCCTGTTTCCCCGGTGCATAGCTGCGCCGGGGATTTTCCTTGACAATCTTTTGCTGATAGTGTAAAATGATACTCAGAATTATTCTGTCCTTTTCCGGGCAGAAATCATCTGGAAATTAATTCAAGAAAGGAATTTATATGATAAGAATTGGAACCGGCTATGATGTTCACCGCCTTGTAGAAAACCGCCGTCTTGTGCTATGCGGAGTTGAAATACCGTCGGAGCTTGGGCTGCTGGGGCATTCCGACGCGGACGTTGCAGTTCACGCGCTCATGGACGCGATACTCGGTGCGCTTGCGTTGGGAGATATCGGGAAGCTGTTCCCGGACAGCGACCCGCAGTTCAAGGGCGCAGATAGTATGAAGCTGCTTGCGGAGGTAATTTCTCTCATGGAGAGAAGCGGATTCTCCCTCGGCAACCTAGACATCACGATAATCGCAGAGCGTCCGAAGCTCGCGAAATACATTCCGGCTATGCGGGAACGGCTAGCGGCGGCTTTTGGCTGCGATATCTCTCAGATCAGCATAAAGGCTACCACCGAGGAGGGGCTAGGGCTTGCCGGAGCAGGGATCGGCGCGCAGGCGGCGGTTCTGTTAACCAAATAAAAAAGCTGCCTCCGGAAATCCGGAGGCAGCCATTGTTTATTAAGGGAAAAATCAGCCCTTGCTCTTGATGTACTCGTCCATTGCCTTAGCAGCGGTCTTTCCTGCGCCCATTGCGAGGATAACGGTAGCTGCGCCGGTAACTGCGTCGCCGCCTGCGAATACGCCCTCACGGGAGGTCTGACCGTTCTCGTCTGCGATGAAGCAGCCGTGCTTGTTGGTGTCAAGTCCCTTGGTGGTGTTTCTGATGAGCGGATTCGGAGAAGTACCGATAGACATTACTACGCAGTCAACATCGAGAACGAACTCGCTGTTCGGCTTCTCAACAGGTCTGCGGCGTCCGGAAGCGTCAGGCTCGCCAAGCTCCATTTCAACGCACTTCATGCCGGTAACAAACTTATGCTCGTTGCCGAGGATCTCAACGGGGTTATTGAGGGTCTTGAAGATGATGCCCTCCTCCATTGCGTGCTCGACCTCTTCCTTACGGGCAGGCATTTCGTCCAGACCGCGGCGGTATACTATGTAAACATTCTCCGCGCCAAGACGCTTTGCGCAGCGGGCAGCGTCCATTGCAACGTTACCGCCGCCGACAACTGCTACGTTGGTGTTCTGCTTGATAGGAGTATCGCTGCCTTCCTTGTAAGCCTTCATCAGGTTTACTCTGGTGAGGAACTCGTTAGCGGAATAAACGCCCTTGAGGTTTTCGCCGGGGATATTCATAAATCTGGGCAGACCTGCGCCGGATCCGATGAAGATAGCCTCAAAGCCCTGCTCGAACAGCTCGTCAACTTCAATAGTTCTGCCGACAACAACGTTGGTGTTTACCTTAACGCCCATAGCCTTGAGGTTGTCTACCTCGTGCTGAACGATGCTCTTGGGAAGTCTGAATTCGGGGATACCGTAAACCAGAACGCCGCCGGCAAGGTGCAGAGCCTCGAAGATAGTAACATCATAGCCCAGCTTAGCAAGGTCGCCTGCGCAGGTAAGTCCGGAGGGACCTGCGCCGATGATAGCACACTTGTGTCCGTTGGGAGCGGGAACAGAGGGAGCTTCCTGAACGTTAGCGTTGTGCCAGTCGGCAACAAAGCGCTCCAGACGACCGATAGCAACCGGCTCGCCCTTTATGCCGCGAACGCACTTGCTTTCGCACTGTGTTTCCTGAGGACATACACGACCGCAGACAGCGGGAAGTGTGCTGCTCTGGTGAATGATCTGATATGCGCCCTCGAAATCCTTTTCCTTGATTTTAGCAATGAAAGCCGGAATGTCGATAGAAACGGGGCAGCCGCCCTGGCAGGGCTTGTTCTTGCAGTTAAGGCAGCGGTTAGCCTCGTCAACTGCCTGCTCCTCGGTGTAGCCCAGAGCTACCTCCTTGAAGTTCTTGTTGCGGACATTCGGGTCCTGTACCGGCATTTCGTTCTTTTTAAGACTCATGTTCGGCATCTTACTTTACCTCCTTCTTGTAGAGGTTGCAGACCTCTTCGCGCTTTCTGCCCTCAAATTCTTTATACATTGCACCGCGCTCCATAGCCTCGTCGAAATCAACAAGATGTCCGTCGAAGTCAGGTCCGTCAGCGCAGGCAAACTTGGTTTCTCCGCCAACGGTAAGACGGCAGCCGCCGCACATTCCTGTACCGTCGATCATGATCGGGTTCATGGAAACCACGGTCTTGATATTGTACTCCTTGGTGAGCTTGCAGACGAACTTCATCATGATCAGCGGACCAATAGCGATAACCTCGTCGTACTGGTTGCCATCCTTAATGAGCTGCTCCAGCGCGTTGGTAACAAGACCCTTCTCGCCGTAGCTGCCATCGTCTGTCATCAGCTTCATTACATCGGAAGCTGCCTTGAACTCGTCCTCAAGAATAACCAGATCCTTGTTTCTGAAGCCAACGATGCTATGTACCTCAGCGCCGAGCTTATGCAGCTTCTTTGCAATGGGGTAAGCGATAGCGCAGCCTACGCCGCCGCCGACAACAGCGACCTTCTTAAGTCCGTCAGTGTGGCTGGGAACGCCAAGCGGTCCAACAAAGTCGTGAATGAACTCGCCCTCTTCAAGGTGATTCAGCTTCTCGGTGGTAGCGCCAACGATCTGGAAGATAATCGTAATTGTGCCCTTTTCGCGGTCAAAATCCGCGATCGTGAGCGGGATTCTCTCTCCCTCTGCGTCAACTCTGAGGATAATGAACTGCCCCGGCTCTGCCTTCTTGGCGATCATCGGAGCGTCAACTTCCATGAGAGTAACTGTGGGGTTGAGGATTTTCTTGGTAAGAATCTTGTACATTCTCCTGTGTCCTCCTGAATATTATTGGTGGATTTAGCCCGGAAATAGGCTTATCCGTCCATACGCTTTATTATAACATATTTCCATATATTTTTTCAATATAATTATCAGGGATTTGTACAACTATACAAAACAGGTTGTACATTTTGTACAAATGTCTTATTGCAAAACACCTGAGTTTATTCTCCTGCTCTCTCCCAGAGAAGCCTTGTCCCACTGAACACCGTGCGCACCTCTCCCCTGTCCAGCAGCCATGAAAGATAGGAGCGCACAGTTTCTCCCACCAGCAGATACTGCATGAGATACAGCCGTATTCCGAATTTTTTCAGCGACATCTCAATCACTTCGTCAACAGTCGCCGGCTGCGCGCACATCTCCCTGATGTCCGAAGCGACCTCCATAACCGCCGTGCGGTTCACCTCAACAAGCGGATTTATATCGCTGCAAGGCTCATCATGCGCCGGAATAAACAGCGATCCCTCCAGTCCCGAAAGCCTGTCCAGCGCCTGTAAGTGCTGCCCGATATCGTAGAGGAAAGAGATCCTGTGCTTGCGAAGGGCTTCCGCGCTGATAACGCAGTCCGCAGTGAACCATACTCCGTCCGCTGTCCGGAATGCCGCCTGAGCCATGTCGTGACCGTCCAGCCGGGCGAATTCCACCCCCGCCGGAAGTACCTCCTCCGACAGCTCCCCGCACTCGCAGGGCGGCGGCAGCAGAAATTTATTGCACATCTCCGCGGAAGCGCTCCCGCCGTAAAGCGTTGTGGATATGAGGAAACTGTGCTTGACCGCAGCTGCGGATATTCCCGGAGCGTAAACCTCGCAGCCGGTCTGCTCCCTCAGATATGCCGCGCCGCCGGTGTGGTCGGCGTGAGAATGGGTAAGGAACAGCGTTGTGAGCCGCCAGCCCTGCGCCCGGATATGCTCCAGCGCTTTTTCAGCCGATTCCCTGTCGCCCCCCGCGTCTATCATGCAGACCTCCGGAGCTTGATACAGGTAAAATCCGGTGTTTGTCGGCGCTCTCATATACCATGTGTTTTCTCCCGCTCTTTTCAGTTCGTACACCCGAATATCCTCCCGAAAAATAATCAGCCTTATTATTTTACCGCATTTCCGGGATTATGTCAAGCCAATCTATTTCCGTTCACTGAGAAGCCGCTCCTCCTGCTCCCGCTGAACCTCCGGATCGGCTGAAAGCATAGGCTTCAACGGCTTTCCGCCAAAATGCCTTTCAGAATAATTCCTGGTGAGCCGAAGCACGGTTCCCGACAGGCACAGCACCACCGGAAGATTTACCGCAGCCATCAAGCCGTTGAACAGGTCTGCCGCTCCCCATGCCGCCGAGAGATCCACCACTGCCCCCAGCGCCGTGCATATCGTGAACAGCATACGGAATGGTATCTCCGCTCGCTTTCCGAAAAGATATCCCGCCGCCTCCGACCCGAAGCAGCTCCACCCGATCACCGTTGAGAACGCAAACAGCACCACCGCCACAGAAAGCAGCTTTCCCGCCGCTCCCCCGAACACCGTTGAAAAGGCAAGAGTCACCAGCTCCGCTCCTGTGACCTCCTCAAGAATTACTCCGCTTATCACCGGAACTGTCCCCGCTTCGCCCCGGAACAGCGGCTCTCCGCTTTCGCTGTGAGCCTGTACTCCGGTGAGCTTCATCACGTTTGAGCAGGTTATCTCCCCGCGGCTAATTTCAACAGTGAACCTGTCCCCGCTGACAGTCCTCAGGGTACAAGGCTCGCCCTCTCCCACGGTCAGCAGCTCCGCGCCATTGGAGATAAGGCTCTCCTGTTCGGTCAGCCGGAAATACTGCGGCTGAATGCTGACGTTCATGAATGCCTCCTGTTGGGATACAGCGCGGCAGGGGCTTGCCAGCAGCACAAACGCAGTCATTGAGCACATTACTATCGTGTCAAAGAACACCTCGAAAATGCTCCACATTCCATGAACGCACGGCTCCACCACATCTGAGGAGGCGTGAGCCGCAACTGAGGTGCCAAGCCCCGCTTCATTTGAGAAAACTCCCCGCCGGAAACCCATGGATACCGCCTGCTTTACCATGTAGCCGCTGACGCCCCCCGCCGCCGCTTCCAAACCGAACGCGCCACGCAGAATAACTCCCACCATATCCGGCAGCCGGGTGATGTTTACCGCAAGAATATACAGCGACCCGGCTATGTACAGCGCCGACATCACCGGGACAAGCTTCTCAGTCACTCCGGCAATGCGCAGGCTGAGCTGACCTGCTCCCGGAGCTGAGTTTTGGCTTCGGTTTGCAGAATTCCTGCCCCCGAAGAAGATAAGCGCAGCAAATACGGCAAGAACGGCGCCGGTTACCGCCTGAGGTATTCCGAAGCCGGAATTAAGAGCCTGCGCCGCAGAATTCATCTGGGTGAGATTTCCCATGCCGAACGCCGACAGCACACACGCTCCCGCAAACACCGCCGCAAGCGGCTTCGCAAGCTTTTTACCGGCAAGTCCGTCCCGGATATAATACATCGCGCCGCCACTCCAGCCGCCGTCCCGGTTTTTTCTGCGGTAATAAGCCCCGAGAACATTTTCCGCATATCCCGTCATCATGCCCAGCACAGCCGATACCCACATCCAGAATACCGCCCCTGCGCCCCCCGCCGCCAGCGCCGTTGAAACTCCGGCAATGTTCCCTGTGCCGAGGGTGGCGGCAAGCGCCGAGGACATAGCCTGAAACGGAGAAACCGCACCCTCCGAGGAGCTACGGCTTCCCTTTGAAAAAATAGTCCGGCGCAGCCAGTGACCGGCACGGCGAACCTGAAAAAAACCCGTCCTGACGGAGAAATATCCACCGGCAGCCAGCATTAATACGATCATTGGAGCGCCCCAGAGAACGCTGTTCAGATCACCGATAATTCCGCTGAGAAAATCCATACTCACGACCGCGCCCCATACAGCGCCGCTCCTCCTCAATGTTTTCGTCACTCACGCTATGTTATTTTATTTCATATATGGGTAGTTGGACAAGATATGGTTAATTCTATTATTTCCGGAAACGAAAAATTCATATTTT